>CAWUIJ010000049.1:0-18672 GCA_963922235.1 uncultured Parvularcula sp.
GGCATGCTGATGTATTTCAGCCTCATGATCTACGAAAGCCGCGGGGGTAGCGGCGGCGCCAGCGACGTTGATGAGGTCACAGCGCAAGATCCGCATGTGATGCCGACGCTCGGCCTCTTGGCCATGGGTCTGATTGGCTTGCCGATTGGCGCGTCCTTGCTGGTCGAGAATGGTGAGCACCTCGCGAAAATGCTGGGTGTGCGTGAAGAGGTCATTGGCCTGACTGTTGTGGCCTTTGGCACCTCCCTGCCCGAGCTTGCGACCGTCCTCGCAGCAGCCCTCAAGAAAGAGGAAAGCGTGGCGGTGGGCAGCATTGTCGGCTCGAACGTCTTCAACCTGCTCTTTGTGGGCGCGGCGGCGGGCTATGCTGGCACGGCGCCGTTCTCCGACGCGGCCCTCAGTGTCGATATCCCGGTGATGATCCTGGCCACAGCCTTTGTGAGCCTGTTGATCTTCACCAAGACGACCTACGGCCGAGCCCTCGGGGTTGTCAGCGTGATCGCGTATCTTGGGTACATTATCGTTCTTGGGACGGCAACCAACTGATGACCAAGCGGGTGCTGATCACTGGCGGCGGAAAGCGTCTTGGCAAAATCATCGCCGAGACATGCGCCGCTGCAGGTTGGCAGCCTGTGATCCACTACAACGCCTCCGCAAGCGAGGCGTCAGAGGTGGCAAGCGCGCTCGGCGGTGTCGCTGTGGGTCAAGCGCTTGAGGAACCTGGTGCAGCTGAGAAGCTGATGGAAAATGCGGTGAAAGCCGCAGGCGGCCCGCTCCACGCTCTGGTGAACTCAGCGTCGATCTTCGACCACGACACGGCGCAGACGATGACAGAGGAGTCGCTCCTCGAAAACTTCCGCATCAACGCGATGGCGCCTCTCCTCTTGGCAAAGGACTTCGCGGCGCAGGCTCACGACGGCGCAGTCATCGTCAACATGCTTGATCAGAAGATCGTCAATCCCAATCCCGATCACTTCAGCTACACGGTCAGCAAAGAGGCGCTGCACGGGGTCACACGCAACCTCGCCCAAGCCTTTGCGCCGAAGGTTCGTGTGGTCGGTGTGGCTCCTGGCTACAACCTGCCCTCCCCGGGCCAATCGGATGAAAAGTTTGAGCGGCTCGCCCCGACGGTCAACATCCTTGAGAAGCGTCTTGACCCCGAGGATGTCGCCGGTGCAGTGCTTTTCGCCATGACAAACAAGGCGATCACAGGACAGGTGCTCCTTGCGAGCAATGGCGAGCACTTAAAGCCCGCAGCCCGTGACATTCAGCTTGCGGACTAGGCCCCGTGCACATCCCTAACCTCTCTTCTGGCTACTACGCCGTCTTTCTCGAAGACCTGCGTCTTGACGTTCGCTTGGGCATCCTCCCGAGCGAGACGTCCGCTCAGCCTGTTTCCTTCCATATCGCGGCCATCGTGAGCCGCATCGGACCAGGTGACGGGATCGAAGACGTCGTCGACTACAACCACCTTCGGGATACCGTGTTGGAGATCGTCGAAGCGGGACCGGTCGGTCTCCAAGAAACGCTGTGCGAGGCCATCATCGAAGGCCTGGTGCGGCATCCATCGGTCCACGGTGTGGTTGTCGAAACGCGCAAGCTTTCGGTCTATGATGACGCACAGTGCGCGGGGTGCCGGATGAGCCAGATCGCGCCGGAGGCCCTCGCCCGTGATTGAGCAGCGCATCGTTTTTCGTTTTGAAGCGGCCCATGAGCTTGGCAGCAATGTCGGCGATCCGTCCCATGACTATGCCCATATCCATGGCCATAGTTTTGAAGCGACACTGATTTTGCGCGGCGAGCCGGATCCCGAAAAAGGTTGGCTGATCGATTTCGCGGCCGTCCGTGCGGAGGCTGATCGGGTGCGCGGCATTCTGGACCACCGGCTGCTCAACGCCATCAAGGGCATTGGCAAACCGACGCTCGAGAACCTGGGCCGGTTCATCTTTGATCAGGCCAAGGACACTCTCGCGCCACTCGCTGCGGTGGAAGTCGCCCGGCCATCGCTGGGCGAAGCCGTGCGCTATGAGCCTAGCGCTTAAGCGAAAATAGCGACCAGCTGCCGCGCGGCCGCAAGAGGTCGGCCATCGCTCGCCCACATCGCCATATCCTGTGCGGACCAGCCATCGCCAGCTGATTGAGCCCGAGACGATAGGAGATACCAGCCATCTTCTGTCGAAACATCGTCGGTGAGAAGATCAAAATGCCAGTTCACCGATGATATTGGCGCCAGAGTTGTCATCATGGGGAGCGTGCTTGGAGGCAAGAGATCGCCAAGCGCTAGAACACGCTGCTCCGTCTCACGTTCCACCCGATCCTTGAGACGTCCCCACCACACCAACGTCGTTTCTTCACTGCCAGAAAACGGCTCTTGCCCCGCGGCCAAACGAACGTCGAAATTGGAGAGAAAACCAGGACGCATGGGATTATCGGCTGGTGCTTCAAGATCCTCAACCTTCGGAACATCAGGAAAAGGATGGTTGACGAAATTGAGTTCACTCTCTCGTGCCTTTCCGTACACAAACAGTGTACGCGTCGCGAGGCCGCCTTCATTCAAGAGATCGACAGAGATGAACGTCGCCGATTTGCCCTGCCGCACGATCTGAGGAACCGCGCGCACGGCGCCGCCTGACGGCCCCAAAAAGGCCACTTGGACCGAACGAAGTGGCGGCAAATCCGGCACCAGGCGCGCGGCCGCTTCAGCGCAAATCGCAGATGAAAGGCCGCCGTAGGCGGTGCGGCCCTGCAGCCAATTATCGGGCACCTCCACCCGATAGGCTTCGCCGTCCCAGCATCCGCTATCCATCAATTGTGAGAAATCCATCACTGATCCCTTTCCCGGCCGTGCCGGAGGCGCTTAAGCCGCCCTGATGTCAGAACCTAGTGCCAAGATTTTCTCCGGCGAAGCCACCTTTATGAAGGGCGTGGTCGCGATGGAGGGCCTACCGGCCCCCGACCTGGGCGAGTTCGCCTTCGCCGGACGCTCCAATGTGGGCAAAAGCTCGCTCCTCAATGCGCTGATGAACCGCAAAGGCTTGGCAAGGACCTCCAACACGCCGGGGCGCACCCAGGAGGTGAACCTTTTTGATATCGGCGGCCAGTTCCGGCTCGTGGACCTCCCCGGCTATGGTTATGCCCGCGCCTCGCGCACCAAGGTCGAGATGTGGACCAATCTCATCTTCGATTACCTGCGGGGTCGCCCGAACCTTCTCCGGGTGTTCGTGCTCATCGACAGCCGCCACGGCATCAAGCCGGTCGATGCGGAGTGCATGGATAGCCTCGATGAAGCAGCCGTGAGCTATCAGGCGGTTCTGACGAAAGCCGATAAAATCAAGTCGACGGGCGTGGCCTACCAAAAGGAAGCGCTGGCCGAGGCGCTTAAAACCAGGCCTGCCGCTCATCCGACGATCCTCGCGACCTCCTCTGAAAAGAAACAAGGAATCGATGACATCCGGTCGGAGATGCTCGAAGCGCTCAAAGGTTGGCGAAGCTGATCGTCACCCGCGCCGAAATCGACGATGAGGTGTAACTTTCAAGGCGCTCCAGCGGAATCACCCACTGACGAGCAAGGACAACGCCATGACAAGCGCTCCCCATCTTCAGGTGATCGAAGGCAGCGCGCCGAAAGCGGCGCGGCCAGCCACCGATCTCAGCCGCCTGAGCCCCTTGATGGCCGCCGCCCAAAACGGCGACAAAAAGGCCTATAACGAGGTCCTCAAGGCCTGCGACGCCTGGCTGAGGATCTTCTTGGCCCGTAGGGTGGCGCCAGAGAGCATCGAAGATATCGCTCAAGAAGCCCTGATGGCGCTTCACAAGAAACGTCACACCTATGACCCCGACAAACCCTTTGCCCCCTGGTTTGTCGCCATTGCTCGCTACAAGTGGCTCGACCGCTTGCGGCAGCACTACAAGGTCGAAGAAGTCGAACTGGAAGATCAGGCGCAGGTGCGGAGCCACGAAAGCCCCGTGATGTCGCAAATCCTTTTGGAACGCCTGCTGTCCCATATTCCTGAAAATCAAGCCGAAGCCATCCGTCTTGCGAAGATCGAGGGATATCCTCTCGACGAAATCGCTGAGATCACCGGCCAAAGCCTCAGTTCCGTGAAAGTCCGTATCCACCGCGGCATGAAACGGATGATGAAAAAGTTGGAAGAAGCCAATGCGTGAGTCTGACACCATGACCGCCAGCACCGCTCTGATTGATGGCCTGACCGAAAGCATGCAGCCCGTGATGCGCCGCCGCCCGGGGCGTGAGGTGATGATCCTTGCCGGGATCGGTTTGCTGCAGTTGATCGGTACCATGTCGCTGCTTGGCGACAATGCCATGGCCGTGTTTTCCGCCGATATGGTCGGCATCACGACGAAAGCCGTGATGCTTGCAGCATCAACGCTGATCTTCGCGCTTCTTTCGTTCCGCAGCCTGCTGCCGACGACGCCCAAGCAAGGTAAGCTGATGGCTATTGGCGGCACATTGGTGATGGCGTTCGGTCTTTTCACCTTGAACTGGGATATGGGCGGCGGCGTCCAAGGGACGTTGATGCCTCATAAGGGCATCGTGTGCCTGCTCTCATCGATCAGCTTCGCCTTGCCAATGTTCATCACCCTGACGCTCTTTATGCGCGGGGCGGCACCGACCCAGCCGCGGATGACAGCCCTCCTGATCGGTATCGCGTCAGGAAGCTGGGGTGTCTTTGTCTACGGCCTGCAATGTCCGTTCACGAACGTCGCTTACATCGCCCTGTGGTATGGCGGCGCCGTTTCCCTGGTCACCCTCGCCGCGGCAGTCATCCTGCCGCGGTTTTCGCGCTGGTAATTGCTAGACCGAGCGCCGCAGATCCAATTAGGCGTCGAACTCAGCTTGGGTGATGTCGCGCAGCTGGTCGAGGGTCACCTCTGGCGCCATCTCGATCAGCTTGAGCCGCTTTGCAGCCTTATCGACATCAAAGACAGCGTGGCTGGAGACGACCCGGTCGACACAAGCCACACCGGTCAGCGGCAGCGAGCACTCCTTCAGGAGTTTTGGGTCACCTTTTTTGGAAGTGTGATCCATCAGCACGACAACGCGCTTTACACCAGCGACGAGATCCATCGCGCCGCCCATGCCTTTGACCATCTTTCCAGGGATCATCCAGTTCGCAAGGTCCCCGCCCTCACTGACCTCCATGGCACCAAGAATCGAGAGGTCGATATGTCCTCCACGGATCATCGCGAAACTGTCAGCAGATGAGAAGAAGCTGGTCTTGTCGAGCTCTGTGATCGTCTGCTTGCCCGCATTGATGAGGTCAGCATCCACCTCGTCCTCATGCGGAAACGGTCCCATGCCGAGCATGCCGTTCTCCGACTGGAGCGTCACCTCCATCCCATCAGGGATGTGGTTGGCCACCAGGGTCGGAATTCCGATCCCGAGGTTTACGTAGAAACCATCTTGAAGTTCGCTAGCGGCCCTTTCGGCCATTTGATCACGCGTCCAAGGCATCGTGAATTCTCCTTATGCGGCCGGTTGCACAGTGCGTTGTTCGATGCGCTTCTCTTGCTGCGCTTCGATGATCCGATCGACGAAGATCCCGGGCGTGTGGATGTGATCAGGGTCGATCGTTCCGACCTCGACTAGCTCTTCCACCTCAGCGATGCAGACCTTGCCAGCGGTCGCCATCATCGGATTGAAGTTGCGTGCGGTTTTTCGATAGATGAGATTGCCTTCGCGGTCGCCTTTCCAAGCGCGCACGATGGAAAGATCAGCGGTCAGACCGGTTTCCATAATGTACCGCTCACCGCCAAATTCGCGCTCTTCTTTGCCCTCAGCAATCTTCGTTCCCACACCGGTTTTGGTGTAGAAGGCTGGGATGCCAGCACCGCCTGCACGAATACGCTCAGCCAGTGTGCCTTGCGGGTTGAACTCGAGATCCAGCTCGCCGGACAAGTATTGCTTCTCGAACGTCGCGTTCTCGCCGACATAAGAGCTGACCATCTTCTTGATCTGCCGCGTCTGGAGAAGAAGCCCCAGCCCCCAGTCATCGACACCTGCATTGTTGGAAATGGCTGTGATATCCTTTGCCCCGGAATCGCGCAGTGCAAGGATCAATGTTTCGGGGATACCGCATAAGCCAAACCCGCCAGCCATCACCGTCATGCCGTCGAAGGGAACTCCTTCAAGCGCCGCTTTTGCATCCTGATAGACTTTGTCCGCCATGCCACCTCCGCGTGCAGTTTTGAGGAGGGTGTCGCCGACAGCGCCGCCGGGCGCAAGGCCTACCAAGCAGGCGGGATCGCCATAAACTCGAAGGTTTCGTCATCTCCGTCCTGGGCATCACGAGGCTGCGCGGACGGGAAATAGGGGGCTGCTGGGCTGGCGCAGCCAAGCGCAAAGCCGATCCCCTTCAGATAGGATCTCCGAAGCCGTCCATTGCGGTAAGCTTTACGGATGGCCCGATCGTGAGCATTCGCTCCTGTTGCGCGGCGCACCATGCTCCGAAACGGGATAAAGTCTGTCGTAAATCCAGCTATGTAAGAATAGGCCTGGTCATCAGCATATTCGGTGATCTGGCCCCGCAAGTTGAGGCCGTTTTCCGCGACCTGCACCTCGTCGAGATCAGACCCAACATAAAGTTCAAGCTCCGCGACCTCTTCGGCAATTCCCCCGCAACTGGTCGGCACAGGCTTCTCATAGACCTGTAAACCTTGAAGAATTTCAGGGATCTCTTCACGGCGGAAATTGACATCTTCCAAGGGCGCGAGAACCCCTTCCGTGATACCGCCAGCGAGCCCTTCCTCAGCGTCCGGTGCACGAGTCATGCACCCTGCGAGACCGCAGGCCACAACCCCCAATATGCACCAATTCCTACCCATCAATCGGACCTTATCACGCCACCACCGCGTGTCACCGAGAGTATGACCTATACTCAATAAAGAAGCATTGGCCTCAGGACCGCGATCGCTTGCGCACCGCTTTTTCCCTAGCCAACGCAACCCCCGTGCCGCGGCCAATAACCCTAACGAAAAACATCGCCAGCCTTAGCAGACTGGCGATGCATCCTTCAGTCAACGACAAAGTCCCTTTGGGGGCTCATCATCAGAGATCGAGGAGAAGACGCTGTGGATCCTCGAGGTTTTCCTTCACGCGCACGAGGAACGTCACCGCGCCTTTGCCGTCAACGATCCGGTGATCGTAGCTGAGGGCAAGGTACATCATTGGACGCACCTTGATCTCATCACCCACAACAATAGGGCGCTTCTCAATACGGTGCATACCGAGGATACCGGACTGCGGCATGTTGAGGATCGGTGTGGACATCAGCGAGCCGTAAACCCCACCATTGGTGATGGTGAAGGTGCCGCCCTGCATCTCTTCGAGCTTGAGTTCCCCGTCGCGTGCACGGCGACCAAAGTCCGCAATGTCCTTTTCAATCTGCGCGATGGACTTGGTGTCCGCATCGCGAAGCACGGGCACGACGAGGCCTTTGTCCGTACCCACCGCGATACCGATATCGTAGTGGTTCTTATAGATGATGTCAGTGCCATCGATCTCAGCATTCACTTCAGGCACTTCGCGGAGCGCTTGGATACACGCTTTGACGAAGAAGGACATGAATCCGAGCTTGACGCCATGCTTCTTCTCAAAAAGCTCTTTGTACTGTTTGCGCGCTTCCATGACGCCGGTCATATCGACATCATTGAAGGTGCTGAGCTGCGCTGCGATCTCTTGGCTTTCTTTGAGACGCCGCGCGATCGTCTGGCGGAGACGGGACATCTTCACCCGCTCTTCGCGCTCACCCAGCTCTTTCGGTGCAGCAGGACGGGCCTGAGCAGGCTTCGCAGCAGGCGTGCCGACTTGGCTCAACGCTTCAAGCGCGTCGCCTTTGGTGATCCGGCCGCCTTTTCCAGTGCCAGCAATACCGCTGGTGTCGAGATTGTTCTGCTCAACGATCCGGCGCGGCGCAGGTGAAAGAGGCGCGGCCGATGAGGCAGCAGGTGCTGGGGCTGCGGCCGCAGGCTTCGGAGCTGGCACAGCTGCGCCCTCACCGGTGACCATCACACCGAGCACGTCGCCAACGGCGACCGTGTCGCCTTCGTTGACCATCACTTCAACCAAGGTTCCGCTTGTCGGTGCAGGCACATCAACAGCAGCTTTGTCTGTTTCCAGGCTGACAATCGGGTCATCAACTTTGACGAAGTCGCCGACTTTCACGAGCCACTCGCCGATATCAGCTTCCGTGACACTCTCGCCCGATGAGGGAGCGGTGATTTCGACACGCTCTCCGCCTGCAGACGATGCTGCGGCCGGCGCTGGAGCCGGAGCAGCAGCGCCATTGGTGGGCGCAGGGGCTGCGCCGTTGGCTTCGCCGATCTGGCCGAGAAGTGCATCGAGCTCGACGGTGTCGCCCTCTTTCGCTGTGATCTTCGACAGAACGCCAGCAGCGGGAGCGGGAACCTCAACAGAAACCTTGTCGGTCTCAAGCTCCACAATAGGCTCATCAGCCGAAACGCTGTCGCCCTCTTTCTTCAGCCATTGGCCGATGGTCGCTTCAGTGACGCTTTCGCCAAGGGCGGGGACGCGGATGTCTACCATGGTGTTCTACCTGTCTTATCCGAGCGCTTCTTCGAGGAAGGTTTCGAGCTCTTGTCTGTGTTGTTGCATGTGCCCCGTGGCGGTGGAGGCCGACGCATGTCGACCGGCATAGCGCGCACGCGGATATTTCGCATCGATTTGGCCGAGGACCCATTCAAGGTTCGGCTCGATGAAGGACCACCCACCCATGTTCTTCGGCTCTTCCTGGCACCACACCATTTCAGCGGTGGGGAAGCGCTTCAGCTCTTTGATCAGTGAACCCGCCGGAAGCGGATAGAACTGTTCCACACGGAGGAGATAGATGTCGTCCCGGCCCCGTTTCTCACGCTCCTCGAGCAGATCATAATAGACCTTACCCGAACAAAGAACAACGCGCTTGATCTCATGATCAGGCTTGAGGGTCAGGGTCGATCCCGGCTTGTACTCTGCATCGTCCCACAGGATGCGGTGGAACGAGCTGCCCGGGCCCATTTCTTCCAAAGTCGAGACGGCCTTTTTATGGCGCAGCAGTGACTTCGGTGTCATCAGGATCAGCGGCTTACGGAACTCGCGCTTCATCTGACGGCGGAGGATATGGAAGTAGTTGGCCGGCGTCGTGCAGTTTGCCACCTGGAGGTTATCCTGGGCGCAGGCCTGGAGGTAACGCTCAAGCCGAGCCGACGAATGCTCTGGCCCCTGCCCTTCATATCCGTGCGGCAGAAGGAGAACGAGGCCCGACATGCGAAGCCACTTGCGTTCTGCGGACGAGATGAACTGATCGAAGATCGTCTGTGCACCGTTGGCGAAGTCGCCAAACTGTGCTTCCCAGAGGGTCAGCGTGGTTGGGTCTGCGAGCGAATAGCCATACTCAAAACCCATCACTGCAAACTCGGAGAGGTTCGAGTCGATCACCTCAAACTCGGCCTGATCATCCGAGAGATTTTGCAGCGGCGTATGGCGCTTCTCCGACGTCTGATCGATAAAGCTTGCGTGACGCTGCGAAAATGTACCGCGCACGGAGTCTTGGCCCGAAAGCCTGACCCGGTAGCCCTCGGTCAAAAGCGATCCGAATGCGAGCGCTTCGGCCGTGGCCCAATCAAGATCGGCTCCAGCTTCGAGATGCTTACGCTTTGTGTCGATGATCCGCTTCAGTGTTTTGTGGACCGTGTGCCCCTCTGGGACATGGACAAGCTTCTCGCCGATGGACTTGAGCTTGGCCATGTCGACAGCGGTATCGCCGCGGCGGTCGTCGTCCTGGGGAGGCTTAAAGCCCTTCCAGCGGGCATCGAGCCAATCCGCCTTAGTTGGATTGTAAGCATGGCCCTTCTCGAACTCGTCTTCGAGGAAGGTTCGGAAGTCTGAGATCTCTTTGTCGACTTCTGCTTCGGAAACGAGACCTTCCTGCACCAACCGGTCCGCATAAAGCTCCCGCGTGGAGCGACGTGCACGGATCTTGTCGTACATGATCGGCTGCGTGAAGCTAGGCTCGTCGCCTTCGTTATGACCAAAGCGGCGGTAGCACCACATATCGATCACCACGTCGTGGCCGAACTCCATCCGGAACTCAGTGGCCACTTTGGCCGCGAAGACCACAGCCTCTGGATCGTCGCCATTGACGTGGAAAATCGGCGACTCGACCATTTTCGCCACATCCGACGGATAAGGGGAGCTTCGCGAGAAACGCGGGCTGGTCGTAAAGCCGATCTGGTTGTTGACGATGAAGTGGATCGTCCCGCCGGTGCGGTAGCCGCGCAAAGCGGTGAAGCCGAAGCATTCCGCCACAACGCCTTGGCCAGCAAAGGCCGCATCACCGTGCAAAAGGAGCGGCATCACGTGGGTCCGGCCCACTTTGTTGCGCGGGTCAGGCTCCATCATATCCTGCTTCGCGCGGCACTTGCCGAGCACCACAGGATCCACAGCCTCAAGGTGACTAGGGTTGGCCGCGAGGCTCAAGTGCACCTCGTTGCCATCGAAATCGCGATCGGATGAAGCGCCCAAGTGGTACTTCACGTCGCCTGATCCTCCGACATCGGAAGGGATAGCGGCGCCACCTTGGAACTCGTGGAAAATCTGGTGGTAAGGCTTGCCCATCACGGCTGCGAGCACGTTCAAGCGCCCGCGGTGCGGCATGCCGAGATTGATCTCTTTGACACCAAGCGCGCCGCCGCGCTTGATGATTTGCTCCATCGCAGGAACCATCGATTCACCACCATCGATACCAAAGCGCTTCGTGCCCTGATATTTGACATGGAGGTAGTTCTCAAAGCCCTCAGCCTCAATCAGCTTGCTGAGGATTGCCTTCTTGCCTTCCGGCGTGAACTTGATCTCTTTGTCCATGCCCTCGATCCGGCGCTGAAGCCACTGCTTCTGGTCGGGGTCGGTGATGTGGGTGAATTCGATCGCGAAGGTACCGCAATAAGTCCGGCGGAGGATCTCGAGGATCGTGCGCAGGGTCGCGCGCTCGAGACCCAGGACCATGTCGAGGAAGATCTCACGGTCATAGTCTTCATCGGCGAAGCCGTAGCTGGCAGGATCGAGCTCAGGATGCACCTCGATCTCGCGCAAAGAGAGCGGGTCGAGATTGGCGATCATGTGCCCGCGCACGCGGTAAGCCCGAATCAGCATCAGGGCACGGACGGCATCATGAACCGCGGCCCGAACATCCTCTTCCGAGGCGCCAGTTCCAGCTTTTTGCTTCTGGATTTTCTTGGTCAGCGCATCGCCGATGCCGGCCCAGTTGCCGCCAAGTGCTGCTGTCAGCTCATCACCCGGACGAGCAGGCCAATCATCACGGCGCCAGCTTGGACCATCAGCATTTCGCTTCGCAGTTTCCGCACCGTCACCAAAGGCATCAAAGTAAGCCCTCAGCGCAGGATCGACGGAGTTGGGGTTCTCCGCATACTTGGCAAACTGCTGTTCGAGATAAACGGCGTTGCCGCCAGACAAGAAAGAGATGTCTGAGACAGACCGCCCTGAAGCGAAATCGGAGCCGCGGCTACCGTCATGGGCCATGGAGGCTAAACCTTAAGGTCGCCTGCGGCGGTGCCGGCCACCGCAGTGGTGGGAAGAAAAGGCCCGGAAGCCTTACTGGCCTATGTAACCGGGACGTAGGCCAGTTCAATACCGATAGACGCTATGCCCCTGCGTTATCGTTAAGAAGGCTGACAAGAGTCGTGCCGAGGCTCGCCGGGGTGGGCGCGACGCGGATGCCAGCTTCGTTCATCGCAGCGATTTTGGCCTCAGCGGTATCAGCGCCGCCCGAGACAATCGCACCCGCATGGCCCATACGGCGGCCTGGAGGTGCGGTGACACCAGCGATAAAGCCAACAGTTGGTTTTTTCACAGGATGCTCGGCCAGGAACTTGGCTGCGTCAGCTTCTGCGCTGCCGCCAATCTCACCGATCATGATAATGCTCTCTGTTTCATCATCGTCGAGGAAGAGCTTCAGCACATCGATGAAGTCCGTACCCTTCACTGGGTCGCCGCCGATGCCCACGCAGGTCGACTGACCAAGGCCAGCAGCTGTTGTTTGGTGCACCGCTTCATAAGTCAGCGTGCCTGAGCGACTGACGATGCCGACAGAGCCGCGGCGGTGGATGTGGCCAGGCATGATGCCGATCTTGCACTCGTCAGGCGTAATCACGCCTGGGCAGTTCGGGCCGATCAGGCGTGTCTTCGAACCAGCAAGGGCGTCGTTGACCTTGACCATGTCGAGGACGGGGATGCCTTCGGTGATCGTGATCACGAGCGGCATTTCGGCTTCGATGGCTTCAATGATCGAGGCTGCTGCGAATTTTGGCGGGACGTAGACGACCGAAGCATTCGCGCCGGTCTCATCCATGGCTTCTTTTACGCCGCCAAAGACAGGGAGCGTTGCGCCTTCTGCAGCGCCGCCGCCGGTCCATGTCTGACCACCTTTTCCCGGCACCACACCGCCGACCATCTTCGTGCCATAGGCGATGGCTTGCTCGGTATGGAAAGTGCCAGTTTTGCCGGTGAGGCCCTGGCAGAGAACTTTGGTGTTCTTGTCGACGAGAACAGACATGCGCGCGCTCCTAAAAATCGATCGCTCGATAGAAGGCGCCGCGCCAGAGCACAACCGGCAATGGGACGAGAACGCACACACGTCGCAGCAAAAAGTGCATCGCTCAGCAAAAGGTGAGATGAGATCGCGCTCTCAGCGGTCTGGGGTGCCTGATATGGCCTCAAATTGATAGCCAAGCGCTTCGATCTCTTTGGCGTACCAGCCACCGATGAGGTCGCGGCTCTCTGGGGTGTAGAAGGTCGAGTAATGCGGGCGCGGTTCTTTGTTGTATTCCCGCTCCCGGCCAAGCTCCGGCGCCTCGATACCCAAGTCGGTCCATAAGGCTGCCAGATCATCATCGAAGCTTTCATAACGGAGCATGCGGTCGGTCACGACCTTTCCTTCAATGGCGTAGACATTGAAATTATTGAGCCGAACATGCTCCGTTGACCGATAGATGATCGATCGGATATCGCGGTCAAAATTCGGTGTACGTCCCGTTTTCCAGCAGCGGTGCATGTAAAGCGAGAGCTGCCGGTCCCAAGGGTTCCGCTCGACCGCAAACTTATAGTAGCTGTCAAAGACCTCGGGCCCCAATACCCGCCGCGCCTGCGCCGCCGTGGCATGAACATGCAGCCCAAAAAGATCGGGGATTTTCCGCTTCAGCGCGCCGTGATGGATGGGCGAGAATTTCGCCCAGGACGGCCGGGACATGTCGGCCACAAGATCCTGGTCCGTCGCCATCTCGCGCAGGGCCTTCATCAAGGAGCTGCCGGCGGTCTTTTCGGTGCGCAGGAAGATGAACTTGTGGGCGTGACTAACAATCATCATCGCCGTTTGGCGACAAAGGCTGCAGCACTCAAGAGGTGGGATCGAGCCTCTTGAGATCCGACACGGTATGACCGCTGTCCGCATCTCCGGTATTGAGGGTGGTGGTCGGTTCAAACATCAGGACCACGGGCTCGTCTGTCAGCGAACGCGGCCGATGCTCGGTCTGGCGCGGAACGACAAGAAAGTCGCCCTCCTCCATCTCGACAGAGCCATCGCGGAAATCGATAGCGATGCGCCCCCGCAGGACAAAGAACGCCTCATCTTCGTGCTCATGCTGATGCCAGTCGAACGCGGGGCCGAACTTGGCGACCTTCACCTGAGCATTGTTGACGTCCCCTACGATGTGAGGATCCCAGGCCATTGTGATCTGCCGATCCGCGCCTTCTACGATATTGGTTTTTGGCGGGGGCATGGTCACTCCTCACGCGTGGTTGGATGCGCTCTATGTCCAGCAAGAATGTGTACCGGCATCGTGATCGGGATGGGCTGATTTGAGAAGGCAGTTCGCGCCTGGTCGATCAACGCATCTAATGTCGGTCCGAGGTTGCCTTCCGTCCGTGCACGCATGGTCGCGGACCAGCTCTCTGCAAATCCGACGATCTGTTCAATCGACCAATCCTCGCCAAACTCAATCTGAGGCGGCTCCAGCCGATCGAACGGAAAGGCGATCACGTCGTCGGTATAGCCCCGGGCGATCATGCGATTGCCCTCGCCCCAAAAAGGATCGATCGCCTCATAAAAAGGCGTCAAAAAAGCGTCCTGCACAGAGCTCTCGGTTGCCATCCAGGCGTAAGACCACGCTGCAAAGAGACCGCCAGGCCTGAGGGCGCGCACGACCTCAGGCCAAAATTTGGGAAAATCGAACCAATGGAGGGCTGTCGCCACCGTCACGGCATCGACCGATTGGCCCTTAAGGCCTGAAGCTTCAGCAGAAGCAACTGCATACTGAATGTTGGGTCGCACCTCAGCTTCGGCGACCTGGTCAGCACTGATATCGGTGGCGAAGACTTGGTCGAACCGCTCACTCAAGGACACCGCAGCCTGCCCGGATCCGGTGCCGCAATCCCAAACAGCGTTGTGAGCAGGTGCTTGCTCAGCAATCCAATCAAAAAGCGCGCCCGGATATCCCGGACGCGCTTCGCGATAGGCTTTCGCCTGAGACCCAAAAATGGTCGCGTTGGCCAAGGCGCTTAGCCTTTGACCGCTTTGACGATTTTCTGTGCTGCGTCTTCGAGATCGTCAGCAGAGATCACCGCGAGGTCAGAGCCGTCGATGATGGCTTTGCCCTTTTCGACATTGGTGCCTTCAAGACGAACAACGAGCGGAACCTTGAGGCCGACTTCTTCGACAGCGGCGAGGACGCCTTCTGCAATCACGTCACACTTCATAATGCCGCCGAAAATGTTGACCAGGATGCCTTCAACGCCTGGGTCCGACGTGATGATTTTGAAGGCTTCCGTCACTTTCTCTTTGGTCGCACCGCCACCAACATCAAGGAAGTTGGCTGGCTCAGCACCGTAATGCTTGATGATATCCATCGTTGCCATGGCGAGACCCGCGCCGTTGACCATGCAGCCAATCGTGCCGTCGAGCTTGACGTAAGACAGATCGTACTCGGACGCTTTGATCTCAAAAGGATCCTCTTCAGTGAGGTCCCGCAGCTCCATGATGTCTGGGTGACGGAAGGAAGCGTTCGGGTCGAAGCCGACCTTTGCGTCGAGAACACGCAGGTGACCGTCTGGCATGACGATCAACGGGTTGATCTCGAGCATCGCCATGTCCTTCTCGGTGAAGGCTTGGTAGAGCGTTTTCATCAGCGCGATGCCGTCTTCGGCTGCGACGCCTTCGAGCTTCAGGCCGCTGACGATCTTTTGCGCCACCTCGTCAGTGACACCTTCAGAAGGCTCAACCGTGACGGTGACAATCTTCTCAGGGGTCTCTTCCGCGACCGCCTCGATGTCCATGCCGCCTTCGGTCGAAGCGATGAAAGCAACTTTGCCTGTCTCGCGATCGACGAGGACCGAGAGGTAGAGTTCTGATTCGATGTCCGCACCATCTTCGAAATAGATGCGGTTCACTTGCTTGCCGGCATCGCCCGTCTGGATCGTGACCAGCGTGTTGCCGAACATGGCTTTGGCGTGTTCGGCAGCTTCCTCAGCGGATTTCGCGAGGCGCACACCGCCCTTTTCGCCTGCAGCGGCCTCTTTAAAGTGGCCTTTGCCGCGGCCGCCTGCATGGATTTGAGCTTTCACAACCCAAAGTGGGCCCGGAAGCTCTTTAGCCTTGGCCTCAGCTTCTTCAGCGGAGAGGACGATAGAGCCACCCGCGACCGGGGCGCCGTACGACTTCAGAAGCTCTTTGGCCTGGTACTCATGGATGTTCATCGCGTCGTCCTTGTTCTTTCGCGAGGCGCTTATGGCAGCGGCACCGCAAGGCTTCAACAGGTTCTGGCGCCGCAAAACATCGCGTGAATTGTTCACAGTTGCAGGGGTCCGCAACTCGAGGTTAGCCTTTCGTTAACCAGCGGTGATTCTATGGCCAAAAAGGAATACGACGCGTACAGTCTTTTTTGCAAATCACTGGACACCATGGGCTCCGCCCTCGCCTTTGGCAGCAGCTTGGCCCGCGCCGCGGCTCAGGCGAACGAGCAGATGACCCAAGCCTGGGAGTTTCCTGATAAGCTGGCAGCGCCGGTGGAAGCGACTGAAGAGACGTCCGAGGTCGACGCAGAAGGGCCAAGCGCCATTGACCTCGCGCGGGAAGCGGTGTCGCGGCAGCTCGAAGAGCTGACGGGCATCGCTCAGCCAGAAGAACCCGCCGTCGAGGTTGCCGCTGCCCCAGAGCCGCCCAAAGCCCCCCCTCCGCCGCCGGTTCAAGAGGAGGTCAAAGTGCCCGACCCGGCCATCGCTGCTCAGCAGGCAGACCAACTCGACGGTCGCGCCAAACGGCTTCTCGCCCGCTTTGTTGAGCCGGACCCTGACTTCTTTAAGCGCTCGCCTTTTGAGGACTGGGACGAGTTCCCCGTGCCGCCGAGCAAGACGAACTAGCTCCTGCCACCTGTGCATGCATTACCAATAGGTCGACATGATCTCCTTCGCCCATTGGGGTTCGATCAAGTCGCCGCGGCGTTCAAACCCTGACATGACCGGTTTGATGTCCAGGACCGGCGTGCCTTCGATCGCATCAAGACCTTTCAAGCGGAGCGTAAGGCCATCAATCGATTGCAACGCACAGACCGTCGCGCCCAAGCGATTGGGCCGATTTTTACCGCGCTGGGCAAAGATCCCAGCCTTGGGCCAATCCTCTCGCCCACGCGGGTGCCGCGCGCCTGTCTCCACACGTTCCTCGGGAACACGATCAAAAACGAAAATCACTTCGATGTGTGAAAACGAGTCGAGGCCAACCAAAGCATCTTCACTGAATTGCTCAGCATCCAGCTCAATCGTGCCGTCCAAGCTGTCCCAATGATCATCAATAACAACATCGCGGGGTGAACGGACATAACCAATCGCCGCCACGTTAAAGATCTTTGGCATCACTCACCGCCTCATCGTCGCAAGTCCCCTTAGGAAGAGCTCGGCCCATTGCCAAGAGAACGGTCGCTCATGAATCTGCGTTCATATACGGCACGCAGCCGACCAAAGTGTGGCTCAGTCCTATTTGTCAAGAGACTGAACAACCCCACAATAGCTGTTCAGTTCGTTGAGCCGGCCGTGACGTTCCAATTCATTGTAAAGCTGACGCGACAGCTCTGCACGAAATTTTGGGTGTGCTGCATCAGGGAAAAGTCCAAACTCCTCCGCGAAGGCGTTGATTGCGCGGTCCGTTTCAACGCCACGAATCCCATCCGGCTTGACAATTGCCCAGCGGCCGTTGCTGACCTCGTTCAGTGCCCACTGCAAACGGCGAATTCCAGCTTTTGCCTCCAGGCGTTCCGCAAACGCCTCAATGCAGTCCTCAGCATGCCTTTCATAAACGTCCCCATGCGTCATTGAGAACAAAGTCAACCCAATTCCTACGCATGCTAGCAGTACCTCCACGAGGCGTAGGTTCCTTAGCGATTTCAGCAGCCTACCAAGTGTATGCAACACAGACGAACTCCTTTTGCACCGCTTGCGATGCTTCGACCGTTCCCCAATGTTCTGATAACGTTTCTTGTTGACGGATCTGTGACTGCCAACCAATCAACTCGACCGACATGAGCGCTTTTAGGCGTCGTAAATCGCCCAAGTCTGTCGAGGTAAATTCACAAAAGTAAGATAGTTCGCAGATGTCCCCGCCAGTTAGAAATGAACCGTATCCGCAGCAAAGGTGTTCGGCAATTGGGAAATTACACGTTCAGTGAAGGATGGCGCGGATGCGTTGAATGGCTGAGAACAGAACATCTGCGTGGCCACGCAATAGATGCGATCATACCACCAGAATCAGAACTCCTTAGTCGTGCGGAGGGTCGCTTTAGCCGAAGCAATCTGCGCAAAGCGCTTTCCTATCTCAAATTCACGAAGGAAGTCAGTGCTAGTCGCGGAACAAGTCCGCGAGTGAGATATGCGCCCGACCTGCAGAAGACAATCCGGACGCAACTTGATCCTATGGGTAGCCCCAGCCTCATTACTCGATCCACGTTCACGCCGGTGAAAGAAGTTGCGGCAGGAGCAGTGGTGAGCAAGCTACTGAGCGCAAGCATCAGTCAGACTGTAGTCCACACACGGAGCAAGCGGCTCGTTGAGGTCTACCCTGCGGACGTCGTGGTCATCGCTTACAGCGACCATTTCCTGCGTAAGGACCGACTTGGCGACGTGGAGAAATTCGCGAAACTGCTAGATGACACCAAATCGATAACCGAGGCGCTGAGTTCTTTTGATTTCGGCTTCAAGCGGTCGGAAACAACGTGCTCAACACGTATTGCGACTCCCGAGGAAAACCAAATTATGCCTTTGGGTATATGCGACTATGTCTACGAAACGATTGGAAAAAACGTTGATTTGCGGGAAAACTATCCGATCGAAGCAACAATAACCCGGTGGCCAACCAAGTACTGGACGCTCAGCTTTGGCTAAACGATCAGTTTAAAGCCACATCTCGCGCTGCTTCTGTCGCTGTGATCCAGCCGCCGCCGAGGACGCGGGAGCCTTCCGCTTCGTAGAAGACGCAGGCCTGGCCAGGCGCGACGCCCGCTTCAGGCTCAGCAAGGTCAATATAGGGGCCTTGGTCATCCGCACCCGTGGTGGCGGGAGCTGGCGGACGGGTGGAGCGGAGCTTCACGCGCACCGCC
>CAWUIJ010000050.1:0-18661 GCA_963922235.1 uncultured Parvularcula sp.
GACCCGCACTCTCCATAAGGTGCATGAACTGGGTCGCCTTATGCGCGCCCGCATTGTCGATCGGACCGTTGTTCCCGATGATCCCGCAGGGCTGGCCAAAGATCGAGGCCTGCAGACACACAGTGGCTGAGCCAAAGCGCGGCTTGAAGTCTGTAAAGTCAGAGCCGTCCACCACGCGTGCTGCGACTTCTCGAACATCATAGGGCTGACGATAGTCGGTGGGAACGATCCCGACCAGTTCATCAATGTCGTATAGGGGCTCATCAAAGTTATCGGAACGGCCTTGAGGCCCGCTCTCGTTCCAGCGAATGCGGCCCATCACCTCGCGAGCGATCAGCATGGCGTCAGCATCATCTTCGGCGAGATATTCGGCCAGGCCCGAGACGGAAGCGTGCATTTCGGCGCCGCCAAGGTCTTCATCATTGGCGATCTCGCCGGTTGCGGCCTTCAAAAGGGGAGGGCCTGCGAGGAAGGCTTTGCCCCGGCCTTTCACAGCAACAACGTAGTCAGACAATCCAGGCATATAGGCTCCGCCCGCGGTCGATGATCCGTGCAAGACAGCCAAGGTGGGAATCCCTGCTCCTGAAAGCCGGGCGAGATTGGCGAAGAGCTTTCCGTAGATGACAAATCCCTCGACGGTGTAGTTCAGAAGGTCACCGCCGGCGCTCTCCACGAGGTGGACGAAAGGCAGGTTCTGCTCGAGCGCGATATGCTCGCAGCGGTCGAGCTTGTATCCGGCGCCGCCCTTGATCGCTCCGGCGGCGATCCCGCTGTCATCCACCGTGATCACACAGCGTGTTCCAGCGATGTAGCCAATGCCAGCAACCAGTGTCGATCCGGGCACAGACTTCTTTTCATCGTCGGTATCGGTCATGTAGCCCGACAGATTGCCAATCGGCAGGAAGGGCAGTCCCGGATCCAAAAGCCGCGCCAGGCGCTCGCGGGGGAGGAGCTGTCCACGCTTTTCGAACCGGTCCTTTCGCCTGGCTGAGAGGGCCGGGGCGCGAGCGTTGAGCTCGTCAAGCCGTTCGATCAAACCGAACATCTCGCTACGGTTCTTCTGGAAAGTCTCGCTTTGCGGATCGATGGTGGAGCGGAAGACGGTCATGAGGTGATCAGTCTTTCAGGGACGCGAACGGGAAGGGTGAGCATCACTTGGCTGAAGCCTTTGCCCTGGGCATCGGCGCGGAGGCTGGCAATGCCGCCGCCGCCGAGGGCTTCGGTGAGAAGAACATTGATGGCTGAGAGCCCAGGCATGGCAAAGCGCTGGACGTCGCCTTCGAGCACATGGGCAAAGCGCTCGGCGATGCGATCTTCTGTCAATTGCTCCCAGAGATAGGGAAGAAGATCCGGGTGCCGAGCGATGACGCCGACATTCGCGCTCGCGCCCTTGTCACCTGAGCGCGCCCAGGCGGCTTTGATCAGAGGCACCTCGACCATGGGTTCATCGGTATGCGCTGGAGCTGCCACGGTTCGTGCGTCTTGGTCCTTGGCTGGATGCTCAGGCGTTGGTGTCGCGATGACTTCGGAGCCGTTACCCACATCGAGCGAGACTGTGACTTGGTCTTTGGGCAGAAGGAAGGAGAAGAGCCGCACGACGGGCGAAGGCTTTGGCCGCGCGCCAGCAAAGCCCGAGAGGCCTGGAGCGCTGCCCAGTCCAATGCCCGCAGCTTCTTTGAGAAGGATACCAACGCCAACGGCGTCAGGGTGCCGGGCCGCGAGCTTCACCACCACCTCACTGGCAGAATGATCTTGGCCCAGAAGGCTTCCGCCGCCGATCACTTCGACGCTCGTCTCGGTGAGAGGAGGAAGATTAGCGGCGCGCAAGCGACCTTCCGTGCGCGCGATCACGTCATCAGCAAAGGCGCGCGCTTTCTCATCGGCCTCGAAGCCATAAAAGGTCGGCGTGAGACCTGCGCGCCAGCCGTCGCCATAGGTGGCGCAGACCTTGTAAGTGGCGGGTGCAGGACGCCCTTTCGCGCCAGATACGCGCACGTGGTTGTCGCTGATCTGTTCAAGCTCGACATCGCGGAAGTCGCAGATCACATCGGGCAAAAGATAGGCGCCAGGGTCTCCAATCTCGTAGACGATCTGTTCAGAGACGGTTCCGACACTCACAAGACCGCCTGATCCTTCGGGCTTTTGAATGATCGCTGTACCGTCGGCTGAGACCTCGGCGATGGGGTAGCCGATGTCCGCTCTGTTCGGCACCTCCCGCCAATCCGTGAAATTGCCGCCGGTGGCTTGAGGGCCGCATTCGAGAATATGCCCGACGAGGCTTCCGGCGGCTAAGAAATTCCAATCCTCAGTTCCCCAATGAAACTGTGCGATCAGTGCGCCGAGGGTCACTGCGCTGTCAACGCAGCGGCCGGTCACCACAATGTCTGCACCCTGCCTAAGGGCTTCCGCAATAGGGAACGCTCCAAGATAGGCGTTCATGCTCGCGAGCCGATCGGCGGGAGGAAAAGCGTCTCCGCTGAACATCTCCAGGTGTCCTGCCCCAGCAATCGCGGCGGCTTCGGCCATCAAGTCATCGCCGGTGATCACAGCAACTTTAAGAGACAGACCTGCTTGAGCGATCAGTGCACGTAAAGCCTCGCCGCAGGCCTCGGGGTTCACGCCGCCTGCATTGCTGATGACTTTCGTTCCCGTCCGAGCAATTTCCGCGAGGTGAGGCTTCATCGCGGCCGTGATGAAATCGGTGGCAAAGCCCGCCTGAGGATCTTTTGCTTTGGCGCGTGCGAGGAGGCTCATCGTGATCTCGGCGAGGTAGTCATAGACCAGAACATCGACGCCGGCGGCCAGCAATTGCGGCGTCGCCATCGCACTTTCACCCCAATAACCGCTCGCTCCGCCGATCCGCATCAAGGTCTCTCCTTTGGCTGTTTACATGCCCTTGACCATCGAATTGAGCAACCCTCATAATGTATGAGGCGCACTCGAAAGGCAGAACGCCCATGCTTGATCCCTTCCGCACCGACGAACGCGAAGCGTTTCGTGACACCATTCGCCGCTATGTCGACGACCGCCTGAGGCCTCATGCCGATGAGTGGGATGAGGCCGGTGAGATCCCTTGGGAGATCCACGAAGAGGTCGGCGCCCTGGGCGGTTACGGCTTTGGTGTTCCGGAAGAGCTTGGAGGCCTCGGCTTCGATGACTGCTTCATGCGGGCGGCCTACCAAGAAGAGCTGGCCAAGGCCGGGGCCGGCGGCATTCCAGCAGCGATCAATGGACGGACGATTTCCATCGACCCGCTTGTCCGCCTTGCGTCCCCCGAGATTGCCAATCGTGTGGTCCCAGAGATTGTCTCGGGCCGGAAGGGAAGCTCGCTTGGCATCACCGAACCCGGCGGCGGTTCTGATGTGGCGAGCATGACCACAACCGCGCGCCGTGACGGTAATGGGTGGCGCCTGAATGGATCAAAGACCTTTATCACCGGCGGAATGAAGTCGGACTATTTTGTCATCGGTGCACGAACAGGCGGCGAGGGTCTCGAGGGCATTTCCCTCTTTTTCGTTGAGGCCGATACGGAGGGGTTCACACGCCAGTCGCTTGATAAGAAAATGGGCTGGTGGTGTTCGGATCAAGCGACCCTGTTCTTCGACGATGCCTTTGTCCCGGCTGAGGCTTTGATGGGTGACGTCGACCAAGGGTTCATCGCGATCATGGAGAACTTCAATTTGGAGCGGGTCGGCCTGATCGCTGGCTCTCTCGGAGCGATGAAGGCGATCTATGAAGACGCGCTCGATTGGGCGCAATCCAGGGTTACGTTCGGGAAACCGCTGATCAAGCACCAGGTCATCCGGCACAAGTTCGCCGACATCAGTGCAAAGATCGATTCGACCGAGGCTTACCTCAACCAGATCTGCTGGCAGGTGAACGAAAGCTTTGCGGGAAGGGCGCCGATGCCGGTGGCGGAGATCTGCAAGGGTAAGTTCCTGACCACAAAAAACCTCGAATTCGTGGCCTCGGAAGGCATGCAGATCATGGGCGGTGCTGGCTATCTGCGCGGCAACCGGATCGAACGGATCTATCGCGAGGTGAAAGTCATGGCGATCGGCGGCGGCTCTGAAGAGATCATGCGCGACCTCGCCGTTCGCCAAATGGGGCTCTGATCACGCGTCATGGTGCAGTCTTTACAGAAACCCAATCAGACCAAGCGTGAACGTCTTGCTGAACGGGAAGAGGCAATCGTCGCTGCTGCAAGAGAGGCCTTCGTCGAGGGTGGCCTCCGCGGTGCGCGAATGGCGCAGATTGCCGAACGGGCGGGCGTCGCCGAGGGCACGCTCTATCTCTATTACAAGAACAAGTCCGATCTCATGCGCGCAGTCGTGGCGCAGCACTGGGATGATCTGACGCGAGGCGCGCATCAGGCTGTCGAACAGGCCAATGACGAACCTGTGGCGCAGCTTGAAGGCCTGACCCGCTTCCATCTTGATCTTCTGATCACGGATTGGCCTCTGCTCGAGCTCTCCTTCGCGCTCACTTACATGGAGGGAGACGATCCTCCGTCTTCCTACAAACGAGATTATGTCATCGTTCTTGACGGTGTGCTGCGCCGGGGGAAGGACAAAGGCGTCTTTGTCGCCGATGCGGATATCCGTGTGCTGCGCGACATGCTCTTTGGAACGCTCGAATATGCAGCGCGCAGTGCGCTGCTTCTCGATGAGCGCAAACGACAGGAGCACTGCGATCACACTCTCAGCGCTCTCATGACGGCGATGCTTGCGGTGCTGCAACGATCAGGCGAACCCGCCCAGGCACCGGACGTGGTGGACAGGCTCGAGGCTGCGATCGATCGGCTGGAGGCCGTGGCCTCAAGCGCTGGTTAGGCTCTCGCGGTGAGCGAGTGAACCTGGGACTGAACGCTGGTCGCCTCGCGCGCCATCACGTGCTATCTCCTCGAAAAATTGTGGAGGGAACCATGGCTGCTTGGCCTCGTTACGTGACCCTGGCTGGCCTAGCGGTCGTCTTGGTCTTTTTGGGTCTGATTTACGGATACCGCCTGGGTGCTGTGCCGTTGATGAGCGTGTTCGGCGGGATGCGCATGTTGTTCCCAGTTCTGCTGATCGCCTCGCTAGCGACCGTGGCAGCATCGGGCGCGCTCTTTTTCCGACGGGCCTTCCTGGCGGCCACGGCTGCGCTCGCGGTGGCGATTTCTGCGGGTGTCTTTGGGATGGTGCCGCTTTGGATGAGGGCGGAGGGCGCCAAGGTGCC
Source organism: uncultured Parvularcula sp. (assembly GCA_963922235.1). Lineage (GTDB taxonomy): Bacteria > Pseudomonadota > Alphaproteobacteria > Caulobacterales > Parvularculaceae > Parvularcula. The sequence continues at coordinate 5,218 of CAWUIJ010000050.1, forward strand.
GCCGATCCACGACATCACCACCGACACGATTGACCCGCCTCTCTTCGTCGACATTGTGCCCTTGCGCGCTGATGCGTCGAACCCTGTTGAGTATGATCGTGGGCAGACAGAGCAACAGCTCGGCGCTTACCCGCATCTGCGTCCGCTGGTGATGCCGGTCACGCTTCCCGATGCTTTCGCAATCGCAGAAGAAGCGGTGCGTAAGGAAGGTTTGATCATCGTCGCGAGCGTTCCGGCAGAAGGCCGGATTGAGGCTTATGCGCGGACACCTCTTTTCGACTTCAAGGACGACGTGGTGATCCGTTTGCGGGATGCCCACGGTATGGCGACAGTCGTCGACATCCGATCGAAGTCTCGCGTTGGACGATCAGATCTGGGCTTCAATGCACGCCGCATCGATAGCTTGATTGCAGCGATGGAAGACAAGGGTGGCCGCCTTGAAGGGCACACCATGGCCGAGGGGCAAGAGATCTAAGATTTCTGTCCGGCGCGTTTGACCATTTCCGTCTCGGCGTCCGACGGACGGCTATCGTCTTGGCGGCGGCCATCTTCGCGAAGGGTCCGAAAAATTTGCTCAGCACGAACGGTCCGCCGGTATTCGGTGGATGCCAATTGCTCAAGCAATTCTCGTGTTTTGGACCGTTCGTCTGTCATGCCCCAATCCGAAGAAAGTTCTTTACGCCCCGTTAATCTTGAGTTCGCGTGGGAACGTTAAGAAAGAATGAAGCGCTTCGTTGGTGCTGGCAAGAATGCATTGAGATTTTTGCCAAAGGCCAAACATGGGGGCGCCGATTTTCTTAAAATCAGCGCCAGGTGATCATTCGGCCTTCACTTTCACGTAGGAGCCAGGTGCGTCCTCAATCACAGGGAGATCGCCATCGCCAGGTATGCGCGCATCCACCGTACCCGGTGATTGTTCGTCAAGCCATTTGATCCAGTAGGGCCACCAGCTGTAGTCGTGAAGCTCGGATCCTTCTTTCCAATCGTCAAGCGTCTCGGGGAGCTCTTCGTTGATCCGGTAGTGGTACTTCTTCTTGTCCGGATGGTTGACCACGCCAGCGATGTGGCCTGAGCCAGCAAGCATGTAGGTCACGTCGCCGCCGAAAAGGCGGGCAGACCGATAGACTGAGCGCGGCGGTGCGATGTGGTCCTTCTCACCCGCCTGCATAAAGATCGGGATGCTCACATTCGCGAGGTCGATGGGCACGCCTTCAATCTCAAGGCCACCTTCGGACAGTTTGTTGTGCTGGTAGAACTCGCGCAGGTAGTAGAGGTGGCACGCCTTCGTCATCCGCGTGGAGTCGGCGTTCCAGTAGAGAAGGTCGAACTTCTTCGCTTCCTTGCCGAGATAATAATTGTCGACAAAGGCCGACCAGATGAGGTCGTTCGGGCGCAGCATGTTGAACGTCCGCGCCATGGCGGAGCCTTCAAGAACGCCGCCTGATGCGTCGATCTGCTTCTCGATATTCTCGAGCTGTTTATCATCGACGAAGAGGAGAAGGTCACCGGCTTCTGCAAAATCCGTCTGGGCCGTGAAGAATGTCGCGGTGTTGATGCGCTCGTCCCCCTGATCGGCCATATAGGCGAGGGTCGTGGAGAGCAGCGTCCCACCAATGCAGTAGCCAATGGTGTCAAAGCTCTCGACCCCCGTCGCGCGCGTCACAGCCTCTAGGGCTTCATAGACACCTTGGCGCATATAGTCCGGGAACGACCTGTCCGCGAGCTCAGGTCCAGGGTTCACCCAGGACACCACAAAGACTGTACGCCCTTGGCTGACGAGCCAACGGATGAAGCTGTTTTGCGGTTGGAGATCCAAAATGTAGAACTTGTTGATCCATGGCGGGAAGATGACCATGGGACGCTCAGCAACGGTTTCTGTCGTGGGCGTGTACTGAATAAGTTGCATCAACTCATTCTGGTAGACGACCTTGCCTGGCGTTGTGGCCAGGTTCTCGCCGACTTTGAAGAAGTCGAGATCGGCTTGCCTGATCGCGAGCTCACCATGGCCCCGTTCCAGGTCAGCCATAAAGTTCTCAAGGCCGCGAACGAAGTTCTGACCGTTCGAGTTGACGGTCTCATCGTAGACTTCAGGGTTGAGTGCGGGGACATTCGTCGGCGACATCGCGGAGAGGAATTGGTCCGCGTGGAACTGCGCGCGGCGTTTGGTGGCGTCGTCGATGCCCTCTGTCGCGAGGATGGCTTCGTCGACCCATTTCGCCATCAGAAGATAACTCTGTTTGACAAAGTCCAGAGCCGGATTTTCTGTCCACGCCTCATGTTTGAAGCGCTTATCGCTGGCCGCAGGCTTGATAACGGGTTCCGAGGTTTGTCCTGAGACCCGCTCCGCCATGTTGGTGAAAAGCTTGGTGTAGCTGTCCCATAGTGACATCTGCAGGTTCATGACGCGCATGGGGTCTGTGGAGAGCGCGGTCATCACGTCCGATGTCGCGCCTGCCACATCCAGCGGATCGCGAGCCGGCTCCGCGCCGCGCTTGCCATAATCCATCCGCCGTTCAGTTACGTCCTTGATCACATCCTGCGCCTTGACGTTGATGTCAGCCATGGAGCGGGCAAATCGCGCCATATCAGCATAGCGCGCCATGGGGTCGAGGCCCGCTGAAGCAGGTTCGTCCTTCGGTGTAGGCGCGGCCTTTTTGGATGCCGCAACGCGCGACGCTGTTGCCTTCACCTCGTTGGACGGCGCTTTCTTCGTCGCTGCTTTCTTGGTGGTCCGTTTCACACCAGCTGGTTTCCGCGTGCCGGGCTTCGACGGCTCTTGCCGCTTCACCGCGGTTTTCTTGGTGCTCGCTGCCGCCTTCTTCGTGCGTGCAGGCTTTTTCGGTTCAGGCTGGTCGTCCATAGGGTCTGGGCTCGGCTCGGTCTTTGACATCGTCTAGGGCGCTCACTTTTTCTTGGCCGCCGTTACGAACAGGTGTTCAACCATGCCTACCCTCGTTTGCAACCGGAACGCACAGATGCGCGCATTCATTTTCGCAATGGTCATGGTTCTTGCTGCATGTGCGAGCAGGGACCCAGGAAGTGAGCAGGCCCAGTATTTCGCGGCGTTGGCGGATGAAAGGCGAAAGGAAGAACGGTTTCCCGTGCTGCGGGACTTACCCGATTCGGCCACAGCGGACGGAACAACGATTTCTCCAGAGACATCAGTCCAGTTGGCTCAGGCAGCCGAAGCTCTTTCGCCCGTTCAGTCTGAAGCAGAAGCCGTGACCACGGAAAGCCAGTTGAGCGTCGAAGAGGTCGCTGCCGAGCTCTTGCAAGAGATCGAACAGCTCCGTGCGAAACAAGGTCTTCCGCCGAGTTCGATCACACCGGAAGACCTTCGCTTCCCCACACCGCCGCCGATTGAAAACTAAGCCTCAGGGCTGGCCGCTGATCCTGCGAGCAGGCCGCCATCTGCCTGAAGCTCCGTTCCCGTCATGTAGCGGCACTCATCGGATGCCAGCATGACAGCGATGGCTGCGACTTCCTCGCTGGTGCCAAAGCGCCTCAGCGGGGTGTCGGCCACGAACGCGGCCAACCTTTCTTCTCTGTCCGGACCATCACCAAGCATAGGCTCCCACATGGGGGTGAGGATAGCCGCGGGATGGATCGAGTTGCACCTGACGCCCCAACCTTGCTCCGCCGCGTAAAGCGCAACCGTCTTGGTATGGTTCCTCACGGCTGCCTTAGATGAGGCATAGGCTGCGGCGGCGGGTATGCCGACGAGGCCAGAACGTGAGGAGATATTGATGATCGACCCTTCACCGCTCTTACGCATGGCGTGCAGGGCATAGCGGCAGCCGAGGAACACGCCATCAAGGTTCACGGCGTGCACGGATCTCCAGTCCTCGAGGGAGACGTGTTCAGGGTCGTGCGGATTTTGGGCATCCTCAAAGCCGGTGATGCCCGCATTGTTGACCACAATGTCCATTTCAGGGTGCTTTTCAGCCAGCGCATCCCAATGAGCCTCCGAGGCGACATCGAGGCGCAAAAACTGAGCCTTTGGACGGTCGGCTGCTGCGCGACCCTCCGTTTCATTGATGTCGGTAAGGATAACCTCGGCCCCTTCATCGAGGAAGGCATGGGCAATGGCGCGGCCAATACCGCGTGCGGCACCGGTTACGACGGCGCGTTTTCCGTTAAGTCTAGGCATGATTTGAAATCTCAATGGGTTGGCAAAACTCGGGCGCTAAGCGCCTATGAGCAGGTCGTGAGCCGCATCAGCGGTGACGTTTGTCCATCGAGAAATCTCCGTTTCAATGACTATGCCTCGTGACGGCACCTCTAGCAACGGTCTCTGGCTCAGGCTCTGCTTTACCCGGCGCGCAAACCGCGTAAGTCGGGCCCATTCTGCTTGAGGAGGGTCTCCCTTGACTCCATTGCGCGTTGCGATTGCTGGGTTAGGCACCGTTGGAGCGGGGCTCGTGCGGATTATTGAGTCCGAAGCTCTCTTAGCGCCTATGCGGATCGCAGGGGTCAGCGCCAGAGACAAAAGCCGCGATCGCGGTATCGATCTGTCATCTTACACTTGGTTCGATGACCCCGTTGCGATGGCCGAAGCCGCTGAGACCGACGTTTTTGTCGAACTGATTGGCGGCGATGAGGGGATCGCCAAGCACGCGATTGAAGCGGCCCTTTCCGCGGGCAAGCATGTGGTGACAGCGAACAAGGCTCTTATCGCGAAGCATGGCCTAGCGCTTGCTACTCTCGCAGAAGAGAAGGGCGTTGCATTGCGGTTCGAAGCGGCTGTCGCAGGCGGGATCCCAGTGATCCGTGCCCTGCGCGATGGCCTCGCGGGGACCGATGTCCAAGCCCTCCAAGGTGTCTTGAACGGCACCTGCAATTTCATTCTCGCATCGATGGAAGCCGGCGCCACCTATGATGACGCGCTGGCTGAGGCACAGCGCATTGGGTTTGCTGAAGCCGATCCGAGTTTTGACGTCGGCGGCATCGATGCTGCGCAAAAGCTCGCCATTCTTGCAGCTCTCGCTTTCGGCGTGATGCCCTCAGTCGAGGCGATCGGCCCTGTGGGGATCGATACGGCATCCCCGGAAGATTTGTCAGCTGCCGAAGATCTTGGCCTTCGGATGAAACTCGTGGCGATCCTGCGCCGCGAAGATGATGGGCTGGCTGCCCGGGTGGCACCCGCGCTCGTGCCTCTGACATCCGCCCTCGATATCGGAGGCGGCGGCGAGAACATTGTGGTCGCCGATGCCGAGCCGCTTGGCCGGGTGGCGTTCTCTGGCCCCGGGGCAGGGGGCGGGCCGACGGCATCATCTGTCACTGCGGATCTCGTAGCGATCGCTCGCGGCTCGGTTGGTCCGGCCTTTGGCCAGGCGGCTTCAGCCATTGATGCCTCACCAAACGTGATTGCTGATGCTTCGCCTGTTCCTCATTTCCTTCGCGTCCTGGTCGAAGACCGGCCGGGTGTCTTGGCCAGCCTTACGGAAATCCTTGCGGAGGCATCGATCAGCGTCGAGACGATCCGGCAAAGTCCCGTCGCCGAGAATGGCGACGTGGAGGTCGTGATCACCACCCATGCCGCGCCAACTGGCGCACTCATCCAAGCGGCGGAAACAGCTGAGGCCTTGACGTCTGTCACCTCCACGCCGTCTGTTTATCCTATTCTAAGAGAGGCCCCTTCGTCATGAGCATGACCGACAGCAAAGACTATCTAGACCGCATCCTGACGATTGAATTGGGGCGCTGCACCGAAGCCGCTGCCGTTGCTGCTTCCACCATGATCGGCCGGGGCGACAAAGAGGGCGCAGACCAAGAGGCCGTGACGGCCCTGCGCGCAGCTTTCAACAATCTCGACATTGACGGGACGATCGTGATCGGTGAGGGCGAGCGGGACGAGGCGCCGATGCTCTATATCGGAGAGAAGGTCGGCAAGGGCGGCCCGAAGATCGACATCGCACTTGATCCACTGGAGGGTACAACCCTCACAGCGAAGGCGATGTCAAATGCCCTGGCTGTCGTGGCCATGGCGACCGGCGGAGGTCTTCTCCACGCTCCTGACGTGTACATGCAAAAAATCGCCTGCGGCCCTGGCTTTGCTGATGGTATTATCGATCTTGATGCGCCAACGGAAGACAACATCATCGCGCTTGCCAAAGCGAAAGGTGTCGACCGCTCAGAGATCACGCTCTGCGTCCTCGACCGTCCGCGTCATGACGATATTATTCAAGCGGCGCGCAAAGTCGGTGCTCGGGTTTTCTTGATCCCGGATGGCGACGTCGCGGGTGTCTTCCACACCACCGACCACGAGCAGTCGGGCATTGACCTCTATGTCGGCACCGGCGGTGCGCCTGAAGGTGTCCTCGCGGCGGCTGCGCTTCGCTGTGTGGGTGGCCAGATGGAGGGCCGCTTGGTCTTCCGGAATGACGATGAGCGCGCGCGGGCGGAGAAAGCGGGTATCACGGACCTCGACCGGAAATATGGCCTCCACGATATGGCCTCGGGCGATATCATGTTCGCCGCTACCGGCGTGACGGACGGCACCATGCTGAAAGGCGTGAAGTGGCGCGGCGACCAGGTCAGCACACAAACCATCGTGATGCGCAGCAAGTCGGGTACGGTTCGTTATATCGATGCTGTGTCGAAAGCCGCCAGCTTCAACCAAAGCTATCGGGGATAGCGACACACTCGTCTGGTATCAGCGTTTGATCCCACCAGGTTTTCATAGGTGAATAGGGCGCGGCTTTGAAAACAAGCTGTTTTGTGCTTTGATGTCGTTTGGTACTTGAAGTCATGTGGCTGGGGGCTTGAGACAGTGCGCGCAATGAAGACGATAGCGGGCGGATGGTTTGCCGCTTTGTCAGTCACCTGCGCGGCTTCGGCCGAAGACCTGAATGAAGGCGTGTTTTACTATCAAATCGGACTTGGCGGATTCGCTATTGCCGACGATACTGTCGACTTTGGCCGCGGGTTCGAAGCGAACAATGACGTCAAGCCTGGTCTGGCTTTCCGCGCTGTCCTTGGTCGGCGATTGGACGACTATTTTTCTGTAGAAACTGACTTGGGACTGTACTCTTCCGGTTGGGAAGGATTTGAGGATCGCTCACTCATCTTCGTTTGTGATGACAACGATAATGATTGCCTGGATCCATCAATCAATACGCTGACACTCACTTTTAATGGTGTCGTGTCAGCACCGGTAGACTTCGCTGTTCGGCCTTATATCGGTGCGGGTGCCGGGATGGTGCATACATCGTTCACCTTAGATGATGAAGATAGCCAGGTTGGATTTGGCTATCTTGTGAAGGTCGGCGCGGACGTTCCTGTTGCGGAAAGAATTCGGGCTGGCATTGAGTACACCTATGTCGGTGCTCCGGATGTTGATATGAATGGCGACTTGGCTACGTTCAGCGTCTCGGGCGGTGCTGTGATGGTGACGCTGACGGGTTTGCTTTAACAAGCGGATCACAAGCCATCCGTATACATGTGGCGGCACGCTTTTTGGTTTAAGCTCTTTGCTCTCAGCGAGGACTGCTGCAGAAACTTGAAACGCCTGTTGCTTCCCTTAGCGGCCTGCTAGGGCCGTTCGTATGACCACAGCTCAAGAAGCCGCCGGTGACGTTCTCCATTTTTGGTTGGAGGAGCTCGAGCCGAAACAGCATTTCCGGCAGGACGATGCTGTGGATGATATGATCCGCACACGGTTTGGGGCTCTTCATGAAGAGCTGTCAGCGGGCGTCCCTGATGCTTGGCTCGAGACGTCGCGCACGGCGGTCGCTGCGGTGATCGTGCTTGATCAGTTCAGCCGTAATCTTTTCCGCGGGGACGCTCGGGCGTTCGCCGCAGATGCGGAGGCCCTACGCGTTGCGCAGATCGCGGTGGAACGCGGCGATCTCGACCGGGTGTCCGATCGCGAAGCCTATTACTTCCTGATGCCCTACATGCATGCGGAGAACGCGACGACGATTGAAGAATGTGAGAGGCTTTTTGAGGCACGCTTGCCGGAAAGCACTGGCGCCAAATACGCGCGGCTTCATCGCGCATCGGTTGAGAGATTTGGCCGATACCCAGCACGCAATGTCGCACTGGGGCGGGAAAGCACGGCCGAGGAACTCGACTTTCTTGAAAAAAATCCCGCTGGTTTCTAAAAAAACGGCACACAATGTGCCGATATCAGCATTGGGGATTGGCACAGCCGTCCATGCAGAATAACTGACGTTCAACTGAAACCGTAACGAAGGAGGGAACACATGTCGTTCTCCGGTACCTACAATCTCGTCGTCAACACACCAATGGGCAAGCAAGAGAGCTCCGTCACGCTCGTCGAAGAAGGCGGCGCACTCAGCGGTACGATGACTGCTCAAGGTCAAAGCCAAGACATCAAGAACGCTTCGATCGACGGCGACACAGCGAGCTGGGATGTCGATGTTCCCAAGCCTATGCCAATGACACTTAGCTTCTCTGCGAAAAAAGCAGGTGACGGCATCGAAGGCAGCGTCAAGCTGGGCGCGTTCGGTAACGCATCTTTCGAAGGCGCAGCTGCGTAAGCTCTGCCCTTTCGACACGAAGCCGCTGGATCCCGCACGGGCCGGCGGCTTTTTTGTGCCTGGCAAAGGGGCTTCACGTTTGCTTTGGCCTGATGCGCTTTGATAAGGGGAGAACGCTATCGAGGAGTCGCACCTATGGCTGAGGCCGCAACCAACCTGTCCGCCACCCAAGACGAGCTCCTTGAGTATTTTCACATGATGACGCTGATGCGCCGCTTCGAAGAGAAGGCGGGCCAGCTTTACGGCATGGGGCACATCGGTGGGTTCTGCCATCTTTATATCGGTCAGGAAGCTGTGGTCACGGGCCTTGAGGCGCTGCGCAAAGAAGGTGATCAGGTGATCACCGGCTATCGCGATCATGCCCACATGCTGGCCTGCGGCATGGATCCGAAAGGTGTGATGGCTGAACTGACGGGGCGCGCTGGAGGTTATTCCAAGGGCAAAGGCGGCTCGATGCATATGTTCAGTGCAGAGAAGAAGTTCTATGGTGGCCACGGTATTGTCGGTGCGCAGGTCGCAATTGGGACAGGCCTTGGCTTTGCCAACAAGTATAAGGGCAACGGGCAGGTGAGCTTCACCTATTTCGGTGATGGCGCAGCCAACCAGGGCCAGGTGTTCGAAGCGATGAACATGGCCCAGCTTTGGAACCTTCCTGTGATCTTCGTGATCGAAAACAATCAGTATGCGATGGGTACGAGTGTGCAGCGCGCTTCAGCTGAGACGCATCTCTACCGCCGCGGGGCAAGCTTTGGCATCCCCGGTAAAGAAGTCGACGGCATGGATGTGGTCGCTGTGCGCGAGGAAAGCCGCGAAGCGATTGAGCGTGCCCGGGACGGCGAAGGGCCGTTCGTTCTCGAAATGAAGACTTACCGCTATCGCGGGCACTCGATGTCAGACCCGGCGAAGTACCGAAGCCGTGAAGAGGTCGAAGACGTTCGTAGCCACTCCGATCCGATCGAGCGCTGCCGCCTTCGTTTGCAAGAGCACGGGGTCGATGAGGCAGCCCTCAAAGAGATTGATAAAGAGGTGAAGGCAGTGGTCAAAGAGGCGGCTGACTTTGCACTTGAGAGCCCCGAGCCCGAGCCGCATGAGCTCTACACGGACGTTCTTGCCGAAGCCTCTTGAGCGTCTGGTATCGACCCGTCTCTGCCTTTGCTGAACGCCAGCTGAAGCAGTTCCTCTACGCTGATGGCCAAGGCCCAGAGCTGTTTCACGGCCCGCGTGGTGAGGGCGCGTTGGTTCCTGAAGGCAGCCCAGCGACCAAGATCTATTCCAATCCGCTCACGCTCTATATCGGCGGGATCACCGCAGTTTTGATGGAGCTCGCCGAGCCGCGGGTGCGCCACGGCGTCTGGGATCACTCGGTCTTTCCCACCGATCCGGGGCTCAGGCTTCGCCGAACGGCGCTGGCGGCGATGGTCAGTATCCATGCTGCACGTTCGGTGTCTCTGGGAATGATCGCGGGTATCAACGCGCGACATGATAGGGTCGAAGGCGTGACAGTCTGTGGACAGAGGTATCGAGCTTCTGATCCTGAGCTTCTGAAATGGGTCCACGGCACGGCCGCTTACGGATTTGTCGGCGCCTATGATCGCTACCTTCGGCATCTGACTGCGCCTGAATGGGACAGCATCCTCAGCGATGTGGCCCCGGTTGCTGAGGCCTACCGCGTGGTTGAACCGCCGCGCACCAAGGGCGATCTTCACCGGTTGATAGGTGTCATGTGGGCGAAACTGGAACCATCAGAGACGCTGACCACGTTTTTGGAGTTGATGGCAGCCACGCCTGCGCTTCCTCCCCGCACGCGGTGGCTCCAGCCCATGTTCATCCGTGCGGCTATCAGTTTACTCCCTGGGCGCGTCCGCGATGTGCTGGAGCTCAACAAAGCGGGCCTGAGGCCGGGTGAAGAGGCTCTTGTGCGGTTCATGGTTTGGGGAGCTGGACTTTTGCGGCTTTCAAACCATCCGCAAAGGCTTGCTGAAGAGCGGCTTTCCTTCAGCGCATCCGTCCGATAGACCGCCCCTTTGCCACCAGGATACCGACCTTACGATGACTGTGACCGTCCGCTTCGCGCCATCTCCCACAGGGAAGCTGCATGTGGGCAATATCCGCGCTGCGCTTTTCAACTGGCTCTATGCGAAGGGGCAGGGGGGGCAGTTCCTTCTCCGCTCGGACGACACCGACCAAACGCGCAGCACCAAAGAGTTTGAGGACGGTATTGCCGCGGACTTAGCGTGGCTTGGGCTGGCCCATGACGAGTTCGCACGGCAGTCCGAGCGCTTTTCCGTCTATGACGATGTCGCCGGGTTTTTGCGCGAAGAGGGGCTGCTTTATCCTTGCTACGAGACGGCGGAAGAGCTCGACCGGAAGCGCAAGCTACAGCGGGCGAGGGGCCTTCCACCGGTCTATGATCGCTCGGCGTTAGAGCTTACGGAGTCGGATCGCGCCAAGCTCGAAGAAGAAGGCCGTAAACCCCATTGGCGGTTCAAGCTCGCGCGCAAAGAGGTGAGCTGGGATGACCTTATCCGCGGACCGCAAACATTCGATACAGGCACGATGTCTGATCCCGTGCTGATCCGTGAGGATGGCGCCTATCTCTACACGCTGCCGAGCGTGATCGATGACATCGATTTCAGCATCACGCATGTGATCCGCGGTGAAGACCATGTCACCAACACCGCGGCCCAGATCGAAGTCTTCGAAGCTGTTATTGGCTACCGCGGTGATGGTCAGGTTCCGACCTTTGGTCACCATTCGCTCCTTGTCGGGAAGGATGGCGAGGGTCTGTCCAAGCGGCTTGGCTCTCTCTCAATTGAGGGCATGCGGAAGACCGGGGTCGAGCCTGAGGCGATCACGAGCCTTCTTGCGCGTCTTGGCACGTCGCTACCTGTTGAGCCGGTTCTTGATATCCAGGGACTCGCCGATGGTTTCTCGTTCGAGATTCTCGGCCGGGCACCGGCACGGTTTGACGATGACGAACTGAAGCTCCTCAATGCCAAGGTCCTCCATGCGATGCCTTTTTCCCATGCGGAAGATCGTTTGACGGCGCTGGGTGTGAATGAAGCGCTTTGGCTCGCTGTGCGCGGAAACCTCGATCGCTTGGAAGACGCTGCGGTTTGGCGCGAGGTGGTCGAGGGCGAACTGGCCCCGGTGATTGCAGACGAGGACAAAGAGTTCGCGGCAGCAGCGGCTGCTAAGACACTCGAGGTCTCTGCGGACGCTGACGGTTGGTCGGAGCTCACAAGCGCTTTGAAAGCCGAAACCGGACGCAAGGGCAAAGGGCTCTTTATGCCTCTCCGCCTGGCGCTGACTGGGCAGAAGCATGGGCCCGAAATGCCGGCGATCTTTGCGTTGATGGGAAAAGAGAAAGCCGCTGCTCGGCTTCGCGGCGAGACGGCTTAAGTCTAAGGCGTCACCCAATAGGAGACGCCGATGACCACGCCTTTTCCCGACACACCCCTCACCGCAAGCGGTGATCTTTCGACGCTGATCATTCCGCGTGCCCGCGATCTTGGCGAGTTTGAAGTTCGCCGTGCTCTGCCAGCACCGCAGCGCCAGCTCGTCGGTCCCTTCATCTTCTTTGACCAAATGGGTCCTGCGGAATTTGAAGCCGGGAAGGGCATCGATGTGCGCCCTCATCCGCATATCGGGCTCGCAACGGTGACGTACCTCTTCAAAGGTCGCATTCGTCATCGGGATAGTCTGGGGACGACGCAAGACATTGAGCCTGGTGCCGTGAATTGGATGACCGCTGGCAAAGGCATCACGCATTCAGAACGCCTTCCTGATGACCTGAAAGGTCCTCACTCCATGTCGGGTATCCAGACCTGGGTGGCTCTGCCAAAGGACCAAGAGGAGCGTGACCCTGACTTCACCCATACGACAGCTGATGCTCTTCCAATGATCGAGGACCAAGGCGTTTCTGTACGGATGATCCTTGGGTCCGCCTACGGTATGTCTTCGCCCGTGCAGACCTCGTCAGAGACCCTTTATGGTGATGTTATCCTCGCGCCTGGTGCGGTTCTGCCGCTTCCGGACAATCACGAAGATCGCGGCATCTATGTCGTCGAGGGAAGCGTCAAACTAGCAGACAAAGAGATTCCGCCGGCGCAGATGCTGGTCTTTGGAGATGGAGCAGGGGCTGTTCAAGCTGGTCCTGAGGGCGCCCGCTTGATGCTCTTTGGCGGTGCGGTTCTCGATGGCCCTCGTCACATCTGGTGGAACTTCGTCGCCAGCTCGAAAGAGATGATCGAGGCCGCGGCAGAGGATTGGAAGCGCGCAGACCACGGCCGCTTCGCTCTTCCTCCCCACGACAAGGACGAGTTTATCCCGCTCGACTGATGCGTGATTGGCAGGTCGCTTCCTGGGTTTTTGCCAATCAGCCCCCGGGCCTTTGATGCTGCAGTGCGATATGGCCTAAGCGCAACGCATCAGTAAGGCCAAGGGATTAGTCTATAGGCAAGACAACGAACCCAAACCAGGGAGCAGCGCCGTCGTGACCGCCCAAGCATCAGGGACAGCAGGCCTCGTGTTGTCGGGCGGTGGTGCCCGCGGTGCTTACCAGGTGGGCGTGCTCAAAGCGCTGGCGGAGGGTTTTTCGGGCCCTTCGCCGTTCCCTGTTATCACTGGCGTATCTGTCGGTGCTATCAACGCTGTGGTGCTTGCAGAAGGCGCGGATGACTTTGCCAAGTCTGTTGAGAAGCTCGAAAGTCTCTGGCGCTCGATCAATTGCGGCTCGATTTTCGTCGCCGATGCCTGGCCACTGTTCGGACGACTTTTTCGGTGGAGCAGCTCATTCGGTTTGGGCTGGACGGGACTGCAGACCCCCCAATCCTTGCTCGACGCCTCGCCCTTGCGAAAACTGATCAAGTCGCAAGTCGATTTTGGCCGTGTGCAGTCGATGGTGAAAGACGGCCCGCTCGAAGCGCTCGCAGTCACCT
>CAWUIJ010000051.1:0-18654 GCA_963922235.1 uncultured Parvularcula sp.
CCCAATCACCGCAGGCAAATAGGCCGGATAGGCGCGCTCCCACATCATCAGGGCGCGCGTTCTTAAAAGAGGGACCGGGGCAGGTAGGTTCATCACACCCCTTCTAACCATGTCAGGTGTTCATATCGAGTGAGCGTTCGTCCACCGCTTTGTTAATCAACCAACTCCGCTACGGTCCGCACCAGACGCTCGAGATCACTCGGCTCAGATAGCCTGTGATCCCCATTCTTCACGAGCGTGGTCACGACCGAGGGCGCTTCGATCAGCTCGGCCACGTCGAGGGCATGTTGGGTTGGCACGGCTTCGTCCTTGGTGCCTTGCAGGATCCTCACAGGACAGGGCAGGCGGATGGGTTCGCCCATCACGAGGTTCGCGCGGCCATCCTCGAAGAGCGCTTTCGTATAGGTCTCACTGTCATGCCCCGTCGGACCGGTCCGGACCAAGCCCTTCTCGAGCACCTCTTTGCGATGCTCCTCAGAAAGGCGGGGCCAGACGAGCTTGTCCGTGAAGTCCGGAGCCGGAGCAATGAGGACAAGACCCGCTAACTCCTCTGGCTTTTCCCGCGCCAAGAGCAAGGACACCCATGCTCCCATGGACGAACCGACCAGGATCTTTGGGCCAGGTGCCTGCGCATCAAGCATGAGCCGCGCATCGGCCGCCCAGTCTGAAAGAACGAGATCCTCAAACACGCCCTCACTTTCGCCGTGCCCTGAATAATCAAACCTCAGATAGTTTTGCTCCGCTTGCGAAGCATAATGAGCGAGCGCTTCTGCTTTGGTTCCCAGCATGTCCGATGCATAGCCGCCGAGCCACACGACTGTCGGGTCGGCACCGTCTTGTTTGCGATAGGCGAGGCGGCCTTTGGGGCCATCGATAAAGAGAGGAGCGTTGTTTTCCATAGCTCAGAGGCGTAGCCGCGCTTGCGGAATGAGCCAAGCGGACCAATGCTATCGCCACGATGATGAATTTTGACGGCCATACGCTGCTGCAGGTGATCCCCGCTCTTGTGAGCGGCGGCGCTGAGCGCACGACCCTAGAGGTCGCCGCTGGCTTTCGCGCCGCGGGCGGACGATCGGTGGTCGTCTCCAGCGGTGGGCCAATGGCTGACGAGCTCGAGGCCGCTGGGTCCACCCATATCCGGCTACCGGCTGCGAGCAAGAATCCGCTAGTGATCGCTGAGAACGCCCGGACCCTGAGCCTGCTTATTGAATCGGAGGGCGCGACCTTGATCCATGCCCGGTCGCGGGCACCTGCTTGGAGCGCACTCATGGCCGCGCGTCGAACTGAGACGCCGTTCATCACAACTTATCACGGCGCTTACCGGGCAAGGAGCGCGCTCAAAAAGCTCTACAATTCGGTGATGGTGCGCGGCGATGCTGTGATCGCAAATTCGCAATTCACCTATGACGCCGTCGCTTCGCAGTACCGCGGCAAAGCCTATTTCAACGAAGCCAAAATGACCGTCATCCCTCGGGGTGCCGACCTGTCTCGCTTTGAGCCGTCACTGATCAGCGAGGAACGCCTGGCCGGTCCCCAGAGCTTTTTCGGGACCGGTCTTAGGGTGCTGCTCCCGGGCCGTTTCACGTCTTGGAAGGGGCACGAGGTCCTGATCGACGCAGCAGCCGAAATCACACGCACGAACCCGCATCACACCATGAGCTTCGTCGCCATCGGTCGGCAGGATGATAAGCTAGAATATGTCGAAGGCCTTCGCCGTAAAATTGACGAGGCTGGCCTCGCTGGAGAGTTCCAGCTTCTGCCAGCGACCGATGACATGCCGGCCTGGATCGCCGCTTCCGATGTCGTGGTGTCTGCGTCGACGGAACCTGAAGCGTTTGGACGGGTGGCCGTCGAAGCCCAGGCGATTGGGCGCCCGATCATCGCTTCGGGCCATGGCGGGTCGCTTGAGACCGTTAATTCGGAAAAAACTGGCCTTCTTGTGCCCCCCGGTGATGCACAAGCCCTTGCACAAGCGCTTCTGAAGGTTAACGATCTCGGTGTGGATGGGCGTCAGGAAATGGGTGAACGCGGCATGGCCCATGCACGTGAGAGTTTCACGGTCGAAGCTATGGTGGCCTCGACCCTGACAGTTTATCGGGATCTCATCATGCAGCAGGAAAGCGAGGCGTAGGGGGTATGGCACAACGCGGACCAAAGGTGCTGGTGGTGAAGCGGGACGGCTTGCGTCCCTTTGTGGAAGCCGAGCCAGCCTTCGCAGCGATCCGGCGCGCGCACCAAGGCGCGACGATCGATCTCGTCACCAGCCCCAACCTTCAGCGCTTGGCCAAGTGCTCACCCTATTTCGACCGGGTCGTCGCCACGCGCCCACTGAACACGCCGCAAGACAAGCGCGAGTTTAGCGGACAGCTGAAAAAGATCGGCTATCAAGTGGCCTACGATCTCGACGGCACCCGCGACAGCATGGAGCTCCGTGCGTCACTTAAGGGCTTCCGTGCCCCGACTTGGGTCGGCCCTAAGCGCAAGCTTTCCGGCAAGTCAGCTTCGATGAAGCCAAGTCCGCTCGCGGGCGCAGGCATGCGCAAGCTGTTGTCCGATGCTGGTCTTGAGTTGGAGCAACGCCTTCCCGACCTTCGTTGGGCGAACAACCCGGAGAAGGGGTCTGCTAATCTCGACCCAAGTTGGTTTGGCCTTTCCGGAGCCTATGCTCTCTTTATCCCAGCCGCGAACCCAGCCCACCGCTGGCCCGCTGAGAACTATGGCGCCGTCGCGTCCGTCATGGCGCGCCAGGGGATCACGCCCGTGATCGTCGGCGGCGATGATCTTTCGACTTACGCCTATGACGTCATGCAGACCGCTGCAGAAATGTCTGGCGATGGTGGCCGCGCGGCCGTGGACCTCTCAGGCAAAGCCGACGCCGCGCAGGTCAGCGTTCTTGCCAGAGACGCGACCTTCTTCCTCGGAGGCCCGAGCGATGAGCTTCACCTGGTGGCAGCTGTTGGCACCCGCGGCGTGATCCTCCTGCCAACCTCGGAAGATGTGCAGACCGATGCGCTTTACGGCCGCGATGTGGTGAAGCTCACCGCGTCCAACCTCAAGAACGTGTCGCCTGACATGGTGGTGGGCATGCTGCGCAGCATGGGCCTGGTCAGAATGGCAGCACAACAAGGCCGCAGCCGCGCATAACGCCTTCAGCACGGTTTTGATTGAACGGATCGCAAGGATTCCTTATCTAGCTTGAGCGCAGACTCGCGCCGCGTCAGCTATTGAAGGAGACCACAAGATCGCACGCAGACCCATGAACACGGCCCCGCCAAAACCGACGGGACCGAGAATGAACGAAGGCATTCGCGCCCCCAAAATCCTTGTCATCGATGCGGATGGCGAAAAACAGGGCCCGATCACCCCCGAGCAAGGCATGGAAATGGCTGCGCGCGCTGGTCTCGACCTCGTTGAGGTCAACAACGGCGACATCCCCGTCTGCAAATTGATGGACTGGGGTAAGCACAAGTACCAGCAGCAGAAGAAAAAAGCTGAAGCCAAGAAGAAGCAGAAGATCGTCGAGATCAAAGAGATCAAGATGCGTCCGAATATCGACCAGCATGACTATGAGGTGAAAACCAAAGCCATGCGTCGCTTCTTCGAAGGCGGTGACAAGGTCAAAGTCACCTTGCGCTTCCGAGGCCGGGAAATGGCCCACCAAGAGCGCGGCATGGAGCTCCTCAACCGGGTTCGCGAGGACTTTGAGGAATCCACCAAGGTCGAGGCTTTGCCCAAGCTTGAGGGGCGCCAAATGATGATGGTGCTCGCACCGCGCTAAGCTTCTCAATCGCAGCTTGCTCCGGTAAAGTTCTGCGAGAGCGGGGCTTTGCGGGGCAGAGATGACAGATCCAGTCACCAACCAATTCATCGTTGCAAGCGCAGCTGTTGCCTCAACGCTTCTCTTCCATGCGCTGGTCATCATTCTTCTGCGCGGCGTCGCAGCCACGGGGAGAAGCGACCATGGTCTTGGCTCCGATATCATTGATGTCGTCAAACTGTCCGTTGTCGGATTAGGATTGATCGCTGCGCACACAGCTTCGGTTGCGGTTTGGGCCACAGTGTTTGTGGTGACAGACGTGAGCCCGACCTGGGAGGGCGGCCTCTATTTCGCGCTGACGACCTACACCACTTTAGGCTTTGGTGATGTCCTGGCACCTCAACCGTGGCGTCTTCTGCCGGGCTTTGCATCGCTTAACGGCCTTCTGCTTTTTGGATTGTCAGCGGCCGTCTTGGTGGATGCGGCAGCCCGCTTGCGTCGGCGTCACTTCTGAGAAAGTTCGCTGAGGGCCCACTGAGCAGCCTCGCGGACATCGTCATTATCATCGGCAAGGAGCGGCTTCAGCGCGCTTTCCATAGTCGGATCACCGCTGTTCCCAATCGCGATGGCAACATTGCGCACAAACCGGTCACGACCAATCCTCTTCACGGGGGATTTCCGAAACAGTGTTCGGAAGGTTGTGTCAGTCAGCGCCGCAAGCTCTGACAGCGGAGGGTTTTGGAGTTCCTCACGGGCGTGGAAAGCGCTCTCGTGCGCTTCTTCAGCAAACTTGTTCCAGGGACAGGCTGCCAGGCAGTCATCGCAGCCATAGATCCGATTGCCCATAGGGCGCCGGAACTCTTCGGGTATGGGCCCCTTATGCTCGATCGTCAGATAGCTGATGCATCGGCGAGCATCGAGTTTGTAGGGAGCAGGAAAGGCCTCCGTCGGACAAATATCAAGACAGGCCCGACACGATCCGCAGTGATCGATCTCCTCTTCGTCTGGCTCGAGTTCGATGCCCAAGTAGATCGCACCCAGAAAAAGCCAGGATCCAAAGTCGCGGCTGACGAGATTGGTATGCTTGCCTTGCCAGCCGATCCCCGCTTGCTGCCCCAAAGGCTTTTCTGCAACGGGCGCCGTATCGACAAACACCTTAAGTGGGCAATCAAACGTTTCACCCAGGAGACGACCTAATCGTTTGAGCCGCTTTTTGATGACATCGTGATAATCATCCCCCTGAGCATAGACGGATACATTGCCGATCGTGCGCAGTTTGAGACGCTCAAGGGGATTGCTCGTCGGCCCGTAATTCATGCCGAGCATGATGACGCTACGCGCCCCGTTCCAAAGAGTCTGGGGCTGCACACGTTGGGCAGCGCGGTTCTTGAGCCAATCCATCGTGCCATGATGGCCGAGGCTCAGTGCCTCATCGAGATAAGTGCCAACACTGGAAGGAAGCTCTGCTCGCGTGATGCCGCAGACATCAAAGCCTAGACGGGCTGCTTCCTCACGAACAAAGTCTTCCTTAGGCGTCACTTTTCAGCGCCGACCGCGAGGAAGTGCGGGTTATCGAAACCCCGATCCTTCTTGCCGTAGCCGAGAGGCTCGCCGCGCTCCTTGTTGTCGAATGTATAGACTTCACCGCCGGCGGCCTTGAGGACAGCATGGGCAGCCCCCGTATCCCATTCCATCGTCCGGCCGAGGCGCGGATAAAGATCAGCACGCCCTTCAGCAATCGCGCAAAACTTGAGCGACGATCCTGCTGCCATCACATCCACAACGCCGAGCTTCCGCAACAGCTCCGCCGTTTCCGGCGATCCGTGTGAGCGGCTTGTCATAGCGATCGCGCCACCGTCTGGAACGTCGCGCACGCGGATTGGTTCAGGATCCCCTTGAACCTTACCCGTCTCAAAATCATAAGGCTGACGACATGCGCCGTGCCCAACTTCACCGACATAAAGCATGCCAAGCGCAGGGGTGGTCACAACACCTAGAACCGGCGCACCGTTCTCGATCAAAGCGATGTTGACAGTAAATTCATCGGTACCCGTCACGAATTCCTTTGTCCCGTCGAGGGGATCAACAAGAAAAAACAAATCGCCCACTTCAGGAACATCACCGGCCGCGACCGACTCTTCAGCCAGGATCGGTACCGAGGGGTGGGCCTCACGCAAGATGCGCAGGATCGCTTCTTCACCTTGCTCGTCTGCAAGGGTCACCGGGGAGCCGTCATCTTTCGTGCGGTGGCCCGAGTCTTCGCGATAAATCGTCAGAATTAAGCGGCTCGCTTCAACAGCCGCCGTGATCATCGCAGTTTGATAGGTGTTCATGCATCCCCGCACATCTTAAAACGCCCTCCGGCCATAGAGGCGCTCATCGCCTGTGACAAACGGTGCCAACGACCACGCCTTGGGAGACCAGCAACCAAAGCAAATCATGAATCTAGTCTCAGTTCTTCAGCCGTTGTTTGATATAACGGAAAATCATTGATAAATATGAAGAAATTCATGTAGACCCGCGTCAGATGGGGTTCTTTCTCTTATCGCTAACGGCGCAAGCCTCGGTCGTTTGACCAAAACCTGGTTATAGTTTGCCGAGATGGCGCCTATCAGGTCGCTTCTTGGGTGCCCGTTAAACGGCACCGAAAGACGTTTTTGGTAGAGAAGATCAACACACCGCCGTATTGATTGAGGTCTCCAAAGGCCTGAAAGGTCTGCAGAAACTCTATGTCGACAACCGCTCACAATCGGATGGAGACAACCACGCGGCGTAAACGCCGAGGTCTTTCGCGCGATGTGTGCTCGGACATCGTCGCGTGGTTGCATATCGTCGTGATCACTTTGGCAGCTGGCGCGGCAACACCGTTCGCGACGCTGACGACCCTTCCAGATGGTTTCATTATCGCCACCAACGCCATGGTTCTGACATCCGCAGGTTTCCTCACCAGCCTGATCTATGTCGAAGCCCTCCGGCAGGGCGGTTATTTCAGTTTCGATGAGCTTCTCAATGCCTGGCAAACCGCACGCGGATTGGTTTTCCGATGGGGCCTAATCCTCCTCAGCTTTATCGCAGCGTGCTACTCGCTCGGTTTGACCCAGCTTTTAAGTCGTGGGTGGCTGCTCGCTTGGGGTATCATTGCTGCCTTGGGAATTTTGGCCTTGCGCTACGCTGTGGCTGCCACGCTGCAACGCCTTTCGACAGACGGCGGCCTCCTTTGCCGGCGCGTGGCAATGATCGGCACCGAACAACGGACCTCTTTGCTTTCAGACAGTGATCGGTTTGCCAATCCCAGCATCGAGGTGGTCAGCCGGTTTGAAACGGCGTGCCTCGTGTCCGGAGACTCGCAAGCGTTCCAAGACCTCAAAGACTTGGTGGAAGAGGGCCTTGTGGACGATATCATCGTGTGCCCCCAGGGCGACGTCGAAGAATCCAATCTCGATGGCCTTCTCGATCAACTCCGTCAGCTCCCGATCAATGTGAGCCTGGCGCCCCATCCTCTTTGGATCTCGCGTGCAGGTCGCCTCACATCAGTGGGAGGTACGCCAGCGCATTTGGTCCAGCGACGGCCTATCGATGGTTGGGACGTCTTCACGAAGATGCTTGAGGATCGGATTCTCGCGTTCATCGCACTGTTGCTCTTGTCACCAGTCATGCTGCTTTGCGCGCTTGCGGTCCGGCTCGAGAGCAAAGGACCCGTTTTCTTCGTCCAGCGTCGCCAAGGCATGGCGGGCGACATCTTCACGATCGTGAAGTTTCGCTCGATGCGGGTGATGGAAGATGGCGATGATGTCCAGCAAGCCACGCGAAACGATAACCGTATCACCAAGGTCGGACGCATCCTCCGGGCCACATCGCTTGATGAACTTCCACAGCTCTTCAACGTTTTGAAGGGTGACATGTCGCTTGTTGGGCCGCGCCCCCACGCGCTCAAACACGACGCCTATTATTCCAACTTCATCAAAGACTACGCGGCCCGCCACCGGGTGAAGCCAGGAATGACGGGTTGGGCCCAGGTCAATGGCTATCGCGGCGAGACGTCAGAGCCTGGTTTGATGGAAGCGAGGCTGCGATACGACCTCGCTTATATCGAGAATTGGTCACTCTGGTTCGACTTGAGGATCATGGTGCTCACGGTGAAGGCTGTTCTCAAGCCGGAAAACGCCTACTAATCTGATACTTATCACATAGTTGTTAGGTGCTCTCACGCTGGCGTTGCTCAAGCGGCCCCTGTTCCTTAAGAGCAGTGAAATTCTCGAAACAAAGGCACCTCCCATGAAGCTGATGATCCTCGGCGGAGATGGTTTTTGCGGCTGGCCGACGGCCCTTCATCTCTCTGCACGCGGTCACGATGTGATGATCGTCGACAACCTCTCTCGCCGCATGATTGACGTAGAGTTGGAGGTTCAATCGCTGACCCCCATCGCATCTCTGTCGGATCGCCTTGCGACCTGGGAGAGGGTGTCGAACAACAAGATCGAGAGCCGAATTCTCGACGTCGCAAAAGACTATGATGCGTTCCGTGATCTGATTGTCTCTTACGAGCCGGACGCAATCGTTCATTTCGCCGAGCAGCGTGCTGCGCCTTACTCGATGAAGACGGCGAAGCATAAGCGCTACACGGTCGATAACAACTTGAACGCGACCCACAACATGCTCGCAGCGATCGTGGAGTCAGGTCTTGATGTGCATGTCGTCCACCTCGGCACCATGGGTGTCTACGGTTACGGCACGGCGGGCATGAAGATCCCTGAGGGCTACCTCAACGTCAAAGTCGATGCCGGTGAAAACGGCATCGTGGATCAGGAAATTCTCTATCCTGCTAACCCTGGCTCGATCTATCATATGACCAAGACGCAGGATGCGCTTTTCTTCCAGTACTATGCGAAGAACGACAAACTGCGGATCACAGACCTCCACCAGGGAATTGTCTGGGGTACACAGACCGAAGAAACCAAGAAAGACGAAGCACTGATCAACCGCTTCGACTATGACGGTGACTATGGCACCGTTCTGAACCGCTTCCTGATGCAAGCTGCTATCGGCTATCCCCTGACTGTGCACGGTACGGGCGGTCAAACGCGCGCATTCATTCACATCCAGGATACATGCCGGTGTGTTGAGCTTGCGATCATGAACCCGCCTAAGGCCGGCGATCGCGTCCACATCATGAACCAGATGGTTGAAACACACCGGGTTCGCGATCTTGCCAAAATGATCGCTGATATGACGGGTGCCGAAATCGATCAGGTGGAGAACCCACGCAACGAGGCCGACGAGAACGATCTCCACGTGGAGAACAAGAACTTTATCGACCTCGGCCTCGATCCCATCACGCTCGACAAGGGCCTCTTTTCCGAGGTGACGGAGATCGCAGAAAAATATCGCGATCGCTGCGATACCCGCCGTATTCCTTGTGCATCGCTTTGGAGTTCAGTCGACGGCAACCCAACCGATCCCAACAAGGGTCGGTAAAAGGTCCCTTCATCGCTCAACGCATAAGCCGCGGTCTTCACACCGCGGCTTTTTTATTGAGCAGAGGCCGTCTGGCCGGCCTTCTTAAACATGCGGTATCGGTACACCATGATGCCGAAGACACCGAGCTGCATCAAAGCGATCACCAAAAAGACTTCTGCAGGATCAGCCCCAAGCTGCCGAACCACCGAGGCGAGAATGGCGCCGATCGTGGCCAGGAATCCGTTGGTCATATTCGCAAGACCCATAACGCGTGCACTGATCTCTTTCGGAGCGTTCGCCTGATAACTCGTCAACATAGGGATGGAGAACACACCATTGGCGGTCGACGCCAGCACAAAGAGGAAGATCAGAGGGCGGCTTTTGTCGCCAAAAAACTCAAAAGGTTCTTCAAACGGCACCCGCGTATAGAAATAGATCACGACGAGGATCAGCGTTCCGACCAAAACGGCGCCGGCGCTCATCATTTTGGGGTCCTTCAGCTTGCTGGAGAAAACACCAGCAAGGATCGATCCAAACCCAGCGCCCAGTGCAAAGACTGCATTCAGGAGAGAATAGTCTTGGCCCGTCCCACCGAGCTGATCCCGCATAAAAATAGGCATGTGCGCGAGAACCATGGCGCCGATCATCCAGAAAAAGCCGTTGGCCAGAATGGGCCAGAGAACGCCAGGCACCTTCGCGGCTTCCTTGACATAGCGATAAGCGATCTTGGGGATGTTCCAATCGACAGGCTCTTTACCAGGTGGGGGCGCCTCGGGGAGGAAGGTGGAGAGCAAAGCACCAATCCCCGCCGCACCGATCAGCATGGCCGACACGATGAAGCGGCCATTCTCGACGCCGACAAAGTATCCGCCAAGGCCAAGGCCCGTCACAATCGCAATGAAGGTACCGGCCTGCACAGCACCATTGGCGCGCGCGAGCACCTTTTCGGGGAAGTATTGCGGCATCAAGGCAAACCGAACGGGCTGGAAAAAGGCCGTCTGGGCACCCATCAACGCGAGCGTCAGAACCAACGGTAAAGCTTGGCCCATAAAAAACCAAAGCGCCGCAAGTGACATCAAAATCAGCTCAACGAATTTCAGCCTACGGGCCATAATGTGCCGCGGGAGACGGTCAGCCAATTGGCCGGACACCATGGCGAACAGGAAGATCGGTATGGTGAAGCCCATCGAAACGATGGCAGGCGCCTCTTCAGCAAGATCGCCGTAGAAATAGAAAGGTGTGTCTTTGCTGGCTGCACCAGCGGCAGCGAAGATTGCGACAATGGTCGCGTTGCGAAGGCAGTTGTCTGCGAAAGCACCGAGCGTCTGCGCACCAAAAAGGTTCCAGAACCGCGGCAGGCGGATGAGCGAGGGGGCTTCAGAACTCAGCGGACGTCTCCTTGCGCTTCTTCGAGCGCTTTCATCACTTCGGGAGCTTCGTAGTTTTCGTCGTGGCGCGCCAGAACATTCTCAGCGCGGAAAAGCCCATCAGCAGCAAGATGACCTTGCGCAATCACGCCGTCATTCTCTGCAACAAGGGCAGGGAGGATCCCGTTATAGGCGACGGGAACAGAATGGACGCCGTCGGTGACGGTAAAGCGAGCGACGCCGTCTTCGCCGCTGGCCAGAGTGCCTTCGAGCACCAACCCAGCGAGGCGCACCTCCCGGCCAGCAAGCTCGTCAAAGCTTGGTAGGGTGGACGGCGCGTAGGCGTAGACTTGGGTTTGTGAAATCGCGAACAGGGCGAGGGCCACTGAGCCGGCAAAAGCGGGAACAATCAGTGTCAGGAAAAGGCCACGGCGGCGGCGGCGCTCATAAGGGCTCGGAGCGGTCATCGTCCCCTCCGCTGATAACCCCAAAGTGCCCACGCCGTCAGGCCGCCCAGCGTCAGTGCTGAGATCAGCCAAGCGGCAGCAATATAGGGACCCATGTCAGGCGTCATTCGGCAGGGGCCTCATCCAAGACAACACGCGAAGGCGTGGGCGCAGGCTTCTGGCGCTTGGCAGCCAGAACCGTGTGCATACGCATCAAAAAGACAAAGCCAAAGAGAGCGATATAGCCAAAGGCCATCAGAAACAGCGGAATCAGCATCGAGGCTGGCATAGCCGGCCCGCCTTCACGCACCACAGTCGCCTTTTGGTGGAGACTGTCCCACCAATCGACAGAGAACTTGATGATCGGAAGGTTCACTGCGCCGAGCATGGCCAAAATCGCAGCGCTTCGTGCCGCGGTCCACTCGTTCTCGATCACCTGCCAAATGGCGATATAGCCGATATAGAGAAAGACGAGGACCAGCATGGACGTGAGGCGAGGGTCCCAATCCCAAAAGACACCCCAAGTGACCTTGCCCCAGAGACCGCCCGTCACGATCGCAAGAAGCGTGAAAGCCAAACCAAACGGCGCGGCTTCCCGAGCTGCGATATCAGCGATCCGATGCCGCCAAACGAAGCCGACAAGGCTTGCAGCAGAGATGATCGCATAGGTCTGAAGCGCCATCCACGCGGCCGGAACGTGGACATACATGATCCGCACGCTTTCGCCCTGCCGGAAATCGGGAGGCGACGCGAAAAGACCAACAATCACTCCCGCAAGAAGCAGGCACCCTGCGGCGAGACCAAGCCAGGGGATGATCGGCCGCGTCACCCCAAGAAAATTGGCCGGGTTCGCAAGGTAAGTCACAGGGTTTGCCACAGGCTCAGCTTTCAGCGTTTCCGGTCACTTAGGCAAGTCTTGCACTGCCTGGGAGGGCGGCGTCACGCCGCGCGACTCCTCTGTCATGGTCCGAAACGGACCCCAAGTGACAATGAGGATCACGCCGCGCGAAAGCATGAAGAGGAGCATCGCGCACCATAGCCCGTGATTGCCCATCAGGGGTATCAACAGCGCTGATACGACTGCAAAAACAACCACCGAGAGCGCCATTCCGTTGCGCAAAGTCTTCCCGCGCGTGGCACCAATATAGATCCCGTCGAGATGATAAGCGGCGGCCACGGCAAGAGGCATGATAACGGCCCAGCCTAAAAACCGCTCAGCCTCCGCAATCACCAGCGCGCTGTCTTCGCCATCACCCACAATGGCTGCCAGAAGGAGCGAGCCAAAAACGAGCAGGCCCAAGAACAGAAGCACGGCCTCAGCGGCGGTGATTTTGGCCGTTTCTCTCCAAGCTGCCCTGAAGAGCTGCGCTTTGTTCGCCTTGGCACCGAGCGCTTGGCCGACAAACGTCTCCGCGGCGATGGCCGGACCGTCCAGGAGCAAGGTGGCCGCGAGGACGAGGTTGAGGAGCACGTGATTCGCGGCCAGCGTGAGATCCCCAAACCCGGCACCAAGCCGAGCAAAGCTCAAAAGAACGGCATCAATGAGCAAGGTCCGAATGAAAATGTCCCGATTGAGGGACATGATCGCTCCCAATCCTGTCCGCGCTTTGGTCAGGTCCCAAAACCGGGGCACACCGCCCCGCTTATGGGTCACCCAGAGAACAGCCATGCCGCTCAAGACGAGACCCGCGCATTCGGCGAGGGCCGTTGCGGCAGCCAAACCGGCAATCCCTTGATCCATTCTGAGAACAAAAAGGACCGAGAGAACGGCATTGATCCCTGCAATCGCGGTGGTGATCGCCATCAAGAGACCCGTCCGCCCCTGACCCGTGAGCCAACCTAGGATCGCTGTCGTGGTGAGAACCGCGGGCGCCGCAAGCAGCCGAACGTGGAGATAGGTCTCCATAGCATCGCCGGCTCCAGAAGAGGCCGCCGAGCTTTCGACCAGAAAGAGATGACCCAAGGCGATGATGGGCCCCGCAAAGATGAGCAATGATACGCCAATGACAAAGCCAATCCCCAGGCCTTGGATCAAATAAGCGCGCAGCTGGGTCTCGTCATTGCTTCCCAGCGCTTGGGCAGAAAGGCCCGAGAGGCTCATCCGGAGAAAGCCGAAGCTCCAATAAAGGATCGAGATGACGGCGCCACCAAGAGATGCGCCCGCCAACGCAACGGCGTCAGCCCCCCGGCCCAGAACCGCAATGTCGATAAGACCCAAGACAGGCGTAATGATGGCAGCAAGGCTTGCAGGCCATGCGATCGAAAACGCCGACTGAAGCGTTGCGGGCCTGGGTCCAGCGCCCGCCATTGGACGCTCTTAGAGGCCGAAATTGCCGAATTTGTTCTTGAACTTAGACACTCGGCCTTTGTCAGAAATCTTCTGAGGGCCACCCGTCCACGCTGGGTGCGAGGTAGGATCAATGTCGAGGTTCAGAACTGCGCCTTCAGAACCGTAGGTCGAACGAGTCTGGAAGGACGTACCATCGGTGAGGTTCACCGTGATGAAGTGGTATTCAGGATGGATATCTTTTTTCATCGGATGCCGCCGGCAAAAATTCGCAAGAACGGGGCGGCTAGCGGAGGAGGGCGCCGAGCGCAAGAGACCGGGACCCTTCGAGGCCACCTTTCTTATCAATTTAGCGAAGCTTTCCATTCGGCTGTGGTGCAGCCGCCCGGCCTGTGTTCTAACAAAATCACACGCGCTCAGGCTCTTGAAAGTCGGCTGGTCTGGTTCTTGAAAGGGGCGGGGTACTCTATGTGTGTTTTAGGTGGGGTTGATGCGACTTTTCTTGCCGATGGTGATCCTGGTCGCAGCGGGCACTCTAGCGCTTGCTGTCACGACAATTTGGCTCGGGTTCGTTTTCCACCAATTCGACGAGATTGCGGAGGAAAGCGCTGTTCAGTGTAAGCCTGTTTTCGGCATCACGGGTGCATCGGACATCGAAGAGGTTCCTGGCGAGAACATTGCCTATCTCTCGGTCTATGATGAGCGCGGCGGTGCTGAACGCGGAGACATCGTCCGTTTCGACCTCGATAACCCGCTCGACGACAGCTCTTGGCGCGACCGGACCAATGGACGCCCGGTAGCCTTTCGCCCAGCCGGTATCACTCTTTATGAGGAACGCCTGCCAAGTGGCGTGCTGTCTCGGCACCTGTTCGTCGTGAACAAAGCGGGCCCAGAGATTTTGATCTTTGCCGTGGAAGAGAACGGCGACCTGAGGCTCATTGAGCGCCTGAGCGATTCTCGACTTCTCAGTCCAAACGATGTGGTCGCGACGGGCCCACGCTCGTTCTACGTCACCAACGACACGGCTGCAGGCCGAAAATCGATCAAAGGCAAAATCGATTTCCTCCTTGGTCTGAGGACGGGTCAGATTTTTCATTACAATGGCGATGATTGGTCAATCGTGGCCGACGGGCTGAATTTCCCGAACGGGATCGCCCTCAGCGACGACGGCAGTACGGTGTTCCTCGCAGAAATGCGAGCTCAGGCCATCCGCCGTTTCGAACGCGACCCAGCCACAGACACTCTCGAAGCCCGTGGCCGCATTCCGCTGGGCTCGTTCCCCAACAATCTGTCGATCGATACAGATGGCCGCCTGCTCGTCGGCTCGGTACCCCAGCCTTTTGAGTACAAAGCGTTCACAGAGGCCCTGCGCGATTCTGCCCCGAGCCAAGTGTTCCGCGTCGCCGAAGGGGAGACGTCCGTCGTCTATCAAGAAGCCGGCCGGCTTTTGTCTGGCGCTACCGTGGCCACAACGGTGGGTGATACGACCTTGATCGGGACCGGCGCCGACGATCTCTTTTTGATGTGTAGCGCGCGCTAACGTTCGCGGGTCTTGGCGTCACGCCGATGAGGTTGATCCGCGAGCACATTGTCCTCAGGACTGTCTGGCGCGGCATCCTGAGGGCAAGCATCTTCCTCGACCTTCAGCCGATAGGAAGGAAGACCTTCGTACTCAGCCAAGATCTGCTTTGCTCCAGCATTCCACCCCGCAGAATAGCTGATAGCGCAGGCGATCAAACCAAGAATGACGATGCCGATTATCATTATCGTTGTAAGCATCAGTTTTGGACTTTCTGTGGTGGCGTACTGTTTCCTCAAATTTTAAAAATTACGAGCACTTAAGGTAACATAATCACCTCATCAAGAGGTTTATCCACCAACTCACAGCTTGGCGGATGGATCAAGCCGTCATAGGCGGGTCTTCACTTCAAAGGAGGCGGACCCGCCATGCGTTACATCTCGACCCGTGGTCAGTCGCCTGAGGCGGATTTTCCCGCCGTGCTCACCCAGGCCTTGGCGCCCGATGGTGGGCTTTTTGTGCCCAAGGACTGGCCCGCGCCGCTCGATATGGACGCTTTGCGCGGCATGCCGTTCGCTGAGGTCTCAGCAAGCATCCTGAAACTCTTCGCGGGCGACAGCATGACCATGGAGGAGGCCCAAGAGCTGACCTCCGCAGCCTACGCGACGTTCCGTCATGAGGAGGCATGCCCTGTGGTGCCGCTTTGGGGCGATGACCATCTGCTCGAGCTCTTCCACGGCCCGACGCTCGCCTTCAAAGACGTCGCCATGCAACTTATTGCGCGGCTTTTTGAAAGAGACCTCGCACAGCGCGGCGGCCATATGACCGTCATTGTCGCCACGTCCGGCGACACAGGCGGCGCAGCTGTCTCTGCCCTAGCGGGTCGCCAAAACCTCAAGATCATCAGTCTTCATCCGCACAACCGCATCTCCGAAGTTCAGCGCCGCTTTATGACCACCAGTGGCGCTGAGAACGTTCTTAACTTGGCCGTGCACGGCACATTTGACGATTGTCAGTCTGCGGTGAAATCACTCTTTGCCGACCGTGCCTTTGCCGAGGAGGTTTCTCTCGGCGGCGTGAACTCGATCAACTGGGCCAGGATTGCGGCTCAGGTCACCTATTATGTCACCGCGAGCTTGGCACTGGATGAGAAGGGGCCCGTCCATTTCAGCGTGCCAACCGGCAATTTCGGTGATGTCTTTGCCGGCTATGTGGCTAAGCGCCTGGGCGCACCGGTGGGTCAGTTCATCGTCGCTGTGAACGAGAATGACATTCTCGACCGCGCGATGAAGACAGGCACCTACGAAAAGCGCGGGATCACACCTACCGAAGCACCATCGATGGATATTGAAGTCGCCAGCAACTTTGAGCGGCTCATTTTCGAAGCCTCAGGCCGTGATGATCACCTCACGCGGTCTCTCATGGAAAACTTGAAATCGGAAGGGACCTTCACCCTCCCCAAAGACGTGCTGAACACCATTCGCACAGAGTTTTCATCGGCAAGGGCAGGCGCAACAGATATCGCCGACGAGATAAAGCGCGCCCAAGACGCGACGGGTATGATCCTCGATCCCCACACGGCGATTGGGCTTCATGCCTCGCGTTTGGCAAGGGAGGGCGGCTTGGAGGGACCACTCGTGACCCTCGCCACAGCCCACGCTGCCAAGTTCCCTGATGTGGTGCAGGACGTGACAGGCCAGCGACCTGAACTTCCCTTTGCGAATGAAGCTCTTTTCGGACAGCCCGAGATCTTCGATGAGATTGCCTTCGATCTGGACGCCATCAAGTCCGCCATTCGCGCAACGCGTTAACAAGACTTCACCACGATCCTTGCGTTTTTGCGGCTTTCCGCTCAACTCTGATCCTTGGGTGAGCCAGGTGGGATAGAGCATGAGCGGGTTGAGCGACGCTTTCTCTTTTGCGGACTACAAGCAGGCGCTGAGCGTCCAATCGATGATGGCGCCCAGCGATGTGGGAATGCTGCAAAGCCTGACGCTTGGCGGCCTGGGCTTAGGCGTTGTTGCCCTCTTGGTGATCAGCTTCCTCCGCCGATCTGGGACAGCGTTTACAGGCTTTTTGTTCCTGGCTGCTGTGGGTGTCTCGCAAGCTATTCTCTACGGTCGCCTCGATTTCTTGACGGAAGGCGCGATGCTGCTCGCCACGGCGCTGACCGCGTCTGCAGCGCTGTTGTTCGTCAATGCCGTTCTGCACACCGCCCAGGGCAACCGGATCGTTGCGGTCATTTCGGCCATCGCCATTGTGAGCCTGATGGCTTTGTCCGGCCTCACCGCTGGTGGTGCCAATTTAGCGGCAGAAGCCTCTTACGCAGCGGTTTGCGTCAACATTCTCGCTATAGCTCTTCTGATTTTCGCGATCCAACAGGACCCGCGGGGCAATGGCGTTCTCGGTTTTAGTCTGATCATGGCATTTCTTGCTATGACGCTGATGACACCAACCCCGGTGCAGTTCCTCAATGGCTTTACAGCCACAGTCGCTCCCATCGTGATCATGACGGTGGGTGTCCTGATTGCGACATTGTCAGCTCCGTTTGTGGGTGAAGACCTCTCTTTGGCCTTTGCGCCGCGGATGAAGGCGCCGACCAGAGATGAGCCCTTTGCTCCGGGGACATCTCTTTTTGCTGATGACGACGATGTTCCCGCTCGGCCGCAACCGGTTCTCAGCGACCAGAGTGACTTCGCCGAACAGCCAACACCGCGTTTCAATGAACAACCCGCCCACCAAGCGCCGCCTGAGCCGACCTACCAAGCGGCTCCGAGCGAGCCTGTGTCGAGCTATTGGGCTCAAGACAGCGCCGGTGGACCGATGCTCGAGGTCGCGGAAGACGAGTATGTGTGGGATGCGCTTGCGCAGCCTGAGGTGCGGGCAGGGCAGACGATCCTTCATGCCTGTGGCGCGGAAACCTCGATTGAGCTGACCCCAGAAGGCTTGCGCGGTCGCCTATCAGCGGAAGCGCTCGCGCTGTTTGATGACCAAGTCCTTGGCGGAGGGGATCCCGTATCCGGTCCCTTCGACGTCGCGCTCGCGACCCATGCGGCTGCCTTCAGGCTAACAGGCCGCCGTCAGGTGGATCATGACGGCATCTTGATGCGCCTTGATGCGACCATGAGCGAGGTGCAAGGTCTGCGCGCGGCGCCCGCGCCAGCAGCGACTGGTTTCGCGACCAGCTCTCAGCCAGCCGATACGCCTCAACCCACTGAAGCGCCGAAAATGATGGCCCGGACAGCGCAAGCTGATCCTGTCGTTCGGCTCACGGACGACGTCACGACGGGCTTTGAAATCGATCTTCGCGACTGCGGCTCCTCACCAGACAAAGTCCGTGATGCTGTCGACCAAGGCGCGGGCCAGTTGGCTGCGATGCTGGCCGACAATTCGCGTCGCGGTCCTTTTGCTATCATCGACACGGCCGGCCTCAACGTCCCCGCGGGCACACTTGCCAGCGCTGTGGGTAAGGCCGTCCGCAACCACGAGCTTCCCAAGGGTGCGCTTCTCGTTGCGCTTGATCCTGGCGCTGAGAAAAAGCCAGCAGCGATTGAAGCACAGGCCACTGATATTCAGCGTGCCGGCGGCGGGATCGCGCTCCTCTTGAGAGAAGCCAACGCCAAGGCGCCAAAGTTCCAACCCAATATGCTCTGGATCAGTGCACTTGACGTTCCGATGGGCAAAAATGGACCGAAGAAGGGTGTGCTGACGAAACTCTCCAGGAGGTTTGGTGCACCAGTCCTGGTCGCCGACATCCAGGATCGCGGAGAGGCCACTGAGCTTCATGATGCGGGGGCCACCTTTGGCCTCGGACGCGCGTT
>CAWUIJ010000052.1:0-18516 GCA_963922235.1 uncultured Parvularcula sp.
GCCGCGGCGACCAGCAGCGCGCCGGCGAAGGCAGTCTGTACCACCCTCTCCGTACGCTGATGGGGAAGAGATGATTGCATGGATGGGTTTCCTTCTGATGACGCCGGAACCGCTCCGGCCCCATCATCAAGAAGCAGAAATTGCGAGCGCGCAAACTGTTTTGTCCACGGAGTATATTGCCCGGACGGCCACGTTCTTGCCATGACGGCCAGAAATTCGCGCGATCCGGGCCGCGTGAACTCCGCCACACGCTGCGAGCGAAAATCGGGGCCGTTTTGGGCGTTTCATCTTGCCGCCACGGCAAGAGCTTTGCGCGGAGCGAAAGACGCTGGCCGCGCCTGCATCATCACAAATCATTACAGAGCCGTCGGCGTGCGGAACGGCGCGCGTCGCGCTATAGTGAACCATCGCGACAAAAACGAGAGAATCGCGGCCAAGGAAACGAACAGCCCGGGAGAGGCACACCGTCCATGAAGACCCATCAGATCCGCCTGTCCGCCGATCAGGACTTTCAGTCCTGTCTGCAGGCAGTGCGGCAGCGGGCCTGTCTCCTCGGGGTTTCCACCGGCAAGGTCACGGATATCGTGAGAGCGGCGCTGGCGAGTGCCTCGGGCGCCGAACTCATCAGCCGCTCCGTCAGGCACGATTGTGCAGCGATGACGGCGCCAGCGCGTGGGCCGCACTGCACCTCCGTCGAGGTATCGGGCCCAACTGCGCTGAAGCTTCGACAGCTCCTGGGCGAGCTCATTGGCACCGCTGCCTTCGACACATCCCTCCGGTCAGTCGTTCATGCGAGCATCTGGCTCCTCGCCGAGCGCGACGACAAAGCGTTTCGTCCTGCCTTTGCGCGCAAAACCTGATTCAGCGGATAATGCTGATTCCCCTTGTCAAGATTTCGTTTTCCCCAGATAGTCTTTGACGAAGCAGGGTGAAGGGATGGAAGAACCTCCTGATACTGGCCCGAGCACCGCGCGCATTGCCCAAAGACTGGGCAACAGGCTTCTGGTCGCGCGCCTTCGCAGCGGGCTCTCCCAGAGCCAACTCGCCGACATGGTCGGAATTGGTTCGGGGTCGACCATTGCCAAGTTCGAAGCCGGAAAACGGCCGCCGTCCCTCCCCATACTGATCAAGCTCGCCAGCGCCTTGGAGACCGAGAGTCATGTGCTTCTGCAAGGGCTCGACGAACGCACCCTCCCGGCAGAGGAACCTTCGCCCTTGGACGGCGCGATCGTGTTAGAACTCATCCGCAGGCGTGCGGTCACACTCGAGAGCCCTCACATCAGAAAAGTCGTCTATAGCAATCTCGACAAGCTCGATGACGGCACGCTCCGGCGTCTTCTCGAAGACCTGGCGGGCGGAGGGCCCGGTTCTAACGATGGCAACCACGCCGCCTAGGCTGACCCGTGGTCAGGGCAGTGCGGACACGGCACAAGGTGCACACGTCTCTTCGCGACCTTGCGTTTGCCGACCTGGTCGCGCGATAGGATCGCCACCTCATAGTAGATCGGCGACCAATTATAGACCTTACCGATCAACCTGCAGGGCTCGCCAGGGATCGGCTCCCGCGCGGTCGGTGCCTGAAGGCCCTGATACTCTTGCGGCGTCGATGGCTTGGAGGAGCGACGCATCGAAGGGGTCGGGTCCGGCATGCCGGATCGGTCGTCGGGCACAACGGTCCCTCCCCGTGTTGAACAAAGGCCACTCGCGCTAAAATTGCGCTCATTCGTTGAAAAAGCACGGACCAAACCGGACGGATTATGGCGTTGCCGTTTACCAAGCCCGTAGCCCGCGAAGCCCAGCGCCCGATACGCCAAGAGGCACCGGGGCTTGATTTCTATGGAAAGAAAATATATGTATTTTTTCTACAGAAGGAGGTAGCCATGCCGCAGGCGCTACAGGACCGCGCTGCTACAGCGGATGATCGCGCTGCTGTTTTGACCAAGGCCGCCTTGCGCGCTGGGGACGCTCTGGGTCTTACGGGTAACGAGATCGCTTCGATCCTCGGCGTCTCGTCGGCAACGGTGAGCCGGATGAAAAAAGGCGCCTACACTCTCGATCCATCGAAAAAGGAGTTCGAACTGGCGGCGTTGTTCGTCCGGTTCTTCCGATCCCTCGATGCCATCGCGGGTGGGGATCTGTCTGTTCGAAAGAGCTGGATGAGAGGTGAGAACACGGCCCTTGGCGGCGTCCCAGCGGCGCTGATCACCACGGTTTCAGGATTGACGAATGGCCTTGCCTATCTGGACGCGCGACGCGCTCCGCTCTGACGCCAAGCCCTTTACGGGGACATACTGGCGATGCGTCGAGGCTCAACATCTGGTCTCGACGCTGTCGCTCGTCGATTCACTTGAGGAACAGGAGCTTCTCGAGGATATCCTTGAAGAGACGAAGCCCCCTGCCCCGCCGGAATGCGAAGGCCTTCACTATCTCTACATGACGCCGTTCCGATATGGCGTGTACCCCCATGGGTCTCGCTTTCGAAGAGCCGGAGCGACGCCTGGTGTCTTTTACGCCTCCTCCCATCCGGAGACCGCCGTCATCGAAACCGCGTTTCACATTCTCCTTTTCTACGCCGACTCTCCGGATACGCCGTTTCCGAAGAACCCGACCGAGCACACGGTCTTCGATGTCCCGCTAAGCGCCGACGCTGCCATCGATCTGACGGCCGACCCCTTCGCCGCCGCGGCGGCTCAATGGACGTCGTTGACGGACTATAGCGACTGCCAAGCCCTTGAAGAGTCCGCACGAAAAGAAAGCGTCGATCTCATTCTCTATGCCTCCGTCCGCGATCCCCAGCATCGTCTCAACGGCGCGGTTCTCAACTGTTCGGCTTTCGGCACCAGCAAGCCGAGCCAGCACCGGTCCTGGAAACTGTGGTTCAACGCGCAGGGCCTCCACGCGATCGAGGAGTTCGGTAACAGACGCGTGAGCCTCGCCGCCGACCAGTTTGCCGAAGACCCCCGGCTCAAGGCGATGACTTGGGAGCGGTAAGCGTCGGGAGGCCTCTACGATCTGAAGTCGTGTGTCGCTTCAGAAGGCGACGTCTGTATCCCGCGACCGCCACAACACGTTCTCGTAGAGTGGAATCGCTTTCCCGAAGTGGCCGCTCTCGACATCAGAGCATGCATCGCTTCGCTTCCGCCGTCTCGACCACGAAAATCGAGGCCGCGCTCGACTATCTGGCCTTCCTGATCGAAAGCGATCCCGGGGGCCACGGCTATCTAGCTATCTACGACCGGCTGGAACGGGAGCTTGCCATTCGCGACGCTCGTGCCGACAGCTTGAGACGACGATCCTCCGCCTTCAGGACGCGCGAGCGCACGGTACAAACTATGGCAGCACCGCCGGATCGAAAGGCAGGGTGATTTGCGATAGCTGCTCCCGGCGCCAGGCGAGTGATCCTCCGTCCCCGTAGCGTGGCCGCGAATTCGCATGCCCCATCAGCCGACACCGAAGGTCATAGTCGAGCCCCGCTTCCTGCATCCGCTTTTCGAAGGCGTGACGCAGTGAATAGACGCCGTGGCTCGGCGTCGGCAGCAGATCCGCGGACCTCAGAGACTTCATCAGCACCGCGGAGAGGTTGGTCTCTTTATCTTTATACCGAGGAAATCCGTTTGGAGCACGCCTGAACGCTTCGAGCGACACCCCAAGAAGCGGGATCTCGCGCACACTGGCCTCGGTCTTGATCTGGCGATTGGCACGGTACCGGATCGCGATATGCGGGACTGGGTCCGACAGCCGGATATTGTCAGCCTCGAGATTACAGATTTCGGAGGGGCGGCATCCGGTCTCGATCAAGGCCAGAAAAATGAGCTGTGCTTCGCGATTGAGGCGCCCTAACGCGCCCGGTTTGAGCAGCCGCTTCTCGATCCATCGGGTCTCGAAGGGCGGAACGATGCCAGTGTCGCTCTTCCGCTTACTGAAGGATAAACCGTCGAAGGGATTCTTGGCGTCGAGCGCCAGCCAATTGGCGTAGGTACGGAAGAGCTTCCGCATATTCCCGAAATTGCGGTTCGCGAAGTTCGCCGAGACTGGCCGGTCCCCTTTTCGCCCCTCGATCCGGTCAAGCCAATAGCGGTAATAGCGTTGCGCATCGCCCCTAGTGATCTCGAGAAGGGTTTTGTTGCCAACCGCGGCGACGAAATCTTCAGCCGCATAGCGTTTGACCTTTCGCCACTGGCCGAGCTGATGCTCGCTCATCCCCCGCGCTTCGTCGGCGGCCATGGTGTCGAGGTAGAATTCCATGGCAGCGCGCACATCGAGGCTCGGCTCGTCATACGCACCGAGCAGCGCGGGCGCCTCGCGACCCTTCGTCTGCTGCACTGCTGCCACCCGTTCCACGATATCGTCGACACTCAAGCTCGAGGCGATCGAGGAGGCCGTGAAATACTCAAAGCCGAGAGCCTGGGCCCGCTTCTTCGCCGCCGTGTAGGCGGCAATAGCCGTATCAGCAGCGTGCCCGTCCGCCACGCCGGACCAGTAGAGGTCATCGGCCCGCTCAAGGGCGTCCCGCTTCAGACGGGCGACTTCGAGGGACGAGGTCTTGAGGGAGATCTGGATGAGGCGCCTTGCATCCCAACCCTGGGCATGGCTTGGCACCCGACGGACATAGTGCCATCGGCTTCCGCGCTGCTTGAGGTAGCGGTCAGCGTCCTGACCCGAAATGGGGCTCTTCGGCATGCCGCAGCATACCGACTTTGTAGTGCAAAATGTAGTGCAAAAATCAGCGCGAACGAAGGGACGTAGGCTGATCAGCCTGAATTTCCCTTTTTTTTCAATGAGATATGAGAAGGAGAATGGTGCGGTCGAGAAGACTCGAACTTCCACGGGTTTTACCCCACAGCGACCTCAACGCTGCGCGTCTACCAATTCCGCCACGACCGCATTTGCGCAGTTCTCTGCGCGAGCAGCGCGGATAGCAAAACGGAATCGGCCGCGCAAGCATTCAAGCTTGGATTCCGCACGCGAAGAGCGCATTTCTGATCTATGGATACCGAACGACCAAACTTTTCTTCAGAACCAGTGGCTTGGCGCGTGAGCGAGGAGCTCGTTCCCTACCCCGGCGCCTGCGCCGCGATGGACGAGATGGTCGCCGACATCCAAGCGGGCGGGCAAGAAAGCGTCTGGCTCCTCGAGCATCCGCCGCTTTACACCGCGGGAACCAGTGCGAAGCCGCAAGACCTCAGCGCCGATCCACCCTTCCCCGTCTACAAAAGTCCGCGCGGTGGTCAGTACACTTATCATGGCCCTGGTCAGCGCGTTGCGTACTTAATGCTCGACCTCAATCGCCGAACAAAAGATGTTCGCCGATTTGTTCACGATGCGGAGGACTGGATCATCGCAGCGCTAGCTAGCCTCGACATTGATAGCAGCCCGCGTACGGATCGTGTCGGAGTATGGGTCGATCATGGTGACGGCACCGAGGACAAGATTGCAGCTCTCGGCGTTCGTCTCCGTCGCTGGGTGACATTCCACGGGATCTCGGTTAATGTTGCTCCGAACCTTGATCATTTTGGCGGGATCGTGCCTTGCGGAATCGCGGATCCACGTTACGGCGTGACGAGTTTTGAGAAGCTCGGGCGCGATCTCGATATGCCATCTCTAGACCGTGCACTGAGGGCCTCGTTCGAAGACCTTTTCGGGCCCACCGTCGACGCTCCTGCTTGGTCAATCGACGCCAGCCGCTCCGCTTAAGGACGTGCTGCCATCAAATCCTGACACACGGCCAGCAGTTCGTCTTCTCGACTTGGCTTAGCCAAAATGCGCGCCGCGGGATGAGACTGCATGATCGCACGTATGTCGTCTGTACCCGTATGGAAAAGCAAAGACACGCCCGCTGCATCGAGGGCTGCGAGGTGATCGCCAATTTCACCGTCACCGAGGCTGACATCCAAAACGGCCAGATCTGTCGAAACCGGATCAAACGCATCAAGCTGCTGCAAGGAGCTCAAAGCCGTGACGTGGGCCCCAGCATGTCTCAACACCGCCCGCAAATGTTCCGACACCAGCGGGTCATCTTCGACCAAAAGGATATGCGCCTCTGCCAGGCTCAATGTAACACTGTGCGCCCGTGCGCGAATAAGAGGCGAAAAAAAAGGCCCATAGAACGGTTATACCTCATCGGGACGGAAAAGATGCACACGTTCTCGCGACAAGGATGACGAACGAGCCATGCCCAGCTTAAGGACCCTCTCAGCCGTGGCTTTGGCGCTGCTGGCCTTCGCCGGAAACTCGCTCCTCACGAGGGCGGCTTTGGACGGCGGCTTGGTCGGTGCGGGGAGTTTTTCGCTCATCCGGCTCTGGTCAGGCGCTGTTCTCCTAAGCCTGATGATGGTCGTCACCCGCCAGAACCCGCTTCCACGCACCAGTGACCTTGGCGGTATCTTCGCGCTTCTCGTCTACGTTCTTGGCTTCTCCTTCGCTTATCTCGAGCTTGGGGCAGGACTGGGAGCGCTTCTTCTGTTCGGCCTGGTGCAAGCCACCACGATCAGCGCTGGGCTCCTCTTGCGGGAACGCGTCGATGCATGGGCTATTGGAGGCCTTGTGCTCGCCAGCGCCGGTCTTGTGTTTCTGTTGAGACCTGGAGACACCGCGCCGCCCCTTTTGCCCTCGCTGATGATGATGGCCGCGGGGGTCGCTTGGGGCTGTTACACGCTTCTCGGACGCGGCCGCCCGCAGCCAACCCTCCGCACAGCGCAGAATTTCACTGGGGCCGCATTGCTCGCAAGCCCTCTCCTTCTGCTGACAGAAGCGACGGCCCCTACGTCAACCGGCGTTCTTCTCGCCGTCCTATCAGGTGCCGTCACATCGGGCCTTGGTTATGCGATGTGGTATGCTGTTCTTCCCCGGCTCTCCGCCCTCACATCAGGCAGTGCCCAGCTTATTGTCCCTCCGCTCACGGCCCTTCTCGCACTTCCACTGCTCGGGGAGTCTCTGACGCTTGATCTTATGATCGCGAGCGCAGTGATCCTCGGAGGCGTCGCGCTGACCTTTCGCAGACCATAAAAAAGCCCGCCATAAAGGCGGGCTTTTCGAAATCGTGACGTGAAGCGCGTTAGCGTTTCGAGAACTGGAAGCTCCGGCGCGCTTTCGCCTTACCGTATTTCTTCCGTTCGACAGCCCGGCTGTCGCGGGTCAGGAAGCCGCCCTTTTTGAGCACAGCGCGAAGGCCTGGCTCGTAATAGGTCAGGGCACGGGAGATACCATGACGAACAGCACCGGCCTGGCCTGAGGGGCCAGAACCTTTGACCGTGCAGATCACGTCGAACTGGTCGAGGCGTTCAGCTGCTTCCAGCGGCTGGCGAAGAACCATCTGAAGAACCGGACGACCGAAATACTCCGTGTAGTCCTTCTTGTTCACAGTGATCTTGCCAGAACCTGGCTTGATCCAAACGCGTGCCACAGCGGTTTTCCGCTTACCGGTCGCATACGAACGGCCAAGCTCATCGATTTTTGGCTCAGCAAGGACAACAGTCTCTTCGTCTGCGCCAAGGGCTTCTTCGTTGATGACGCCAGCGTCTTCGGCCAGCTCTTTCAGGCTATCGAGGCCTTGGGTCTCACTCATGATCCGTCGTTCCTACCTTTAGCCGCGAGGGGTGTTTTTCGAGTTCATGGCAGCAATATCCAGCTTCTCTGGCTTTTGCGCTTCATGCGGATGATCAGGACCGGCATAGACGTGCAGGTTCTTGAACTGCTTGCGCGCCAGAGGGCTCTCTTTCGGCAGCATGCGTTGCACCGCCTTCTGAAGAACACGCTCAGGGAAACGGCCGTCGAGGACCTTGTCCGCTGTGCGCGACTTGATGCCGCCAGGATAGCCCGTGTGCCAGTAATAGGTCTGCTGCGTGCGCTTGCGGCCTGTGAACGCCACTTTCTCAGCGTTCACGACGATCACGTTGTCGCCGTCATCGACGTGCGGTGTGAAGGTCGGCAGGTGCTTGCCGCGCAGACGCATAGCGATGATCGAAGCCAGACGACCCACGACGAGATTCTCGGCGTCGATCAGAATCCACTTCTTCTCCACATCAGCGGGCTTTGTGTTGTAGGTGCGCGAAGCGTCGGTTTGCATCGCTGATCCCCTTGGTTGAATGCGAAGACGCGCCTTTGGCCAGATGATGCATTCCTGTCAACAGACATTCGAAAAAAGAAAATAAATCAGTGTTTTGTGATTGCGGTATGATAATACCGTAGTTTTGAGAACCACCTGATCCGCCTGCTCTTTTCGTAATGTGGCCAATCCGTCCGACCTTCGCTTTATAGGCGGGACGAGCCACTTTTCGGATCTGACAATGCCTCACGTTCTGCGCCCTGCCGCCCTCGCCGTCCTCTTGCTTGCTGCCTGCGCAGACGAAACAGAGACGGATGCATCAGCTGAGGCGCCCGTTGCCGCGGAAACCGCAGCGCCCGCTGGTCCCGCTGCAATCCAGAGCTCGATCACCTTGGGAACCTTTGAGGGCACGGTGAGTGACCTCGCCTTTTATGAAGCCCCAGCCTTCGGCTTCCTTGGCGCCGTGGTTGCCGCAAATGGCGCGGCGGGCATCGCTGTGATCCGCGTCGATAACGGAAGCGCCGCGAGCTGGACAACTGAAAGCATCACAAGCCGGCTCGATGTGACCTATGCCATTGATGCCGATGCAGGCAGCGTCCTCACGCTGAGCAGCGATGGTACGCTCGCAGCGTATTCTTTGAGCGGCGAGCTCCTCACCTCGATCGATGTGCCAGGAACCTCACCTGAAGACATTTGCACCTCTGACGATCTCGCGGCGGTTCTTGTCGATGGGGACATTCAAATCGTTGAGGTGGGCACAGATGATGATGGGCAAGCCAACCTCACGCTCGGGCCTGTGATCGAAACTGGCGGCATCGATGGCTGCGACGGCATCGGCGCTGGCCTTGTCTTCGCGGGGGATGAAGCCCAACTCATCTTGAATGCCGAAGGCAATCTCGAAGCCACGGGCCAGCCCATTGAAGCTATGCCTGTGATTTCGTCGGGCGGAACAGCGGTTGGCGTGACCGCGAACAATGGCCTCCTCCGTGTAGGATCAACCTCCCTCTTGGTCGAAACGGCGGACAATGCGCCGATCCTCCCGCGCTTGGTGGAAGCGACGGGCGGGAACTATGGCGGTGTCCTGAGAGATGGCGCGATCGCGGTTCTGGATGAGAACAACACGCTGCATCTTGTTCCCTGGAGTGGGGCCGCTTCAGCCGCTGGTTTGGAAGCCGTGTCGGACAGCAAACGTCCAGCGGATGTCTTCCTGCCTGACGTGATTGACATTCCAACAACGCTGGAAGGTGCTGAGGACCTTACACCCTCGCTGGACGGTCCGACATTTGATGATGTGGATCTTCCTGAACCACCGGGGCGGTAAGTCCGTAGACGGCAGTTACCACGGAACTCAGGATCAAAAGCGCACCGGCCTGGTGCGCGAGGCCGAGCCATAGCGGAACGGCGGCAATAATGGTCCAAATGCCCAAGACCACCTGGAGGGCGACGGCGCCACCAACCGCAGCAGCAATTCGAAAGCGCTGGGTACGGATGGCACGCCAGATAAACGCGGCGGCAACGGCGGTGACGACATAGGCCATGGTCCGGTGATTAAACTGCACGGCCTCGATCCGCTCGAAGAGATCCAAAAAGGCGGGGCTCTGACCAAAATAGCCAGCCGGAACGAACGCGCCATCCATCAGCGGCCAGGTGTTGTAAGTGCTGCCGGCGCGAAGGCCCGCAACAAACGCGCCCAGAACGATCTGCACAGCCGAGACGCCTAAGAGCCCCACCGCCAAACGCCCCAGAAGAGGATCATCCGTCCCAAGAAACCCGCGGGGCCTGACAAGCGCTGCCGCCTGCCAAACAATCAGAGAGAACAGGACGAGAGCCGTCGAGAGATGCAGCGCGAGCCGGTATTGGCTGACATCCACCCGCTCAGAGAGCCCAGAGCTCACCATATACCAACCGATCGCCCCCTGAAGGCCGATCAGGGCGAAGAGCGCCGGCAGCCGCCAGCGCAGCGCGCCTGTCACGCGTCCCTGCACCCAAAAGACCACCATCGGTATGAAGAAGGCGAGACCGATGAAGCGCCCCAGATTGCGGTGCCCCCACTCCCACCAGAAGATGAACTTGAACTCTTCCAGGGTCATGCCCGCATTGACCCGGGTGTATTCAGGGATCTGGCGATAAAGCGCGAAGGCCTCTTCCCAATCTGCAGCCGA
The DNA here is from genome assembly GCA_963922235.1 of uncultured Parvularcula sp. Classification (GTDB taxonomy): domain Bacteria; phylum Pseudomonadota; class Alphaproteobacteria; order Caulobacterales; family Parvularculaceae; genus Parvularcula. The sequence goes on from CAWUIJ010000052.1 coordinate 10,207, forward strand.
CAGTGGCGGCAGGGTCCCCATCACAAGATCCCACTCCGTGATCGAGAGGCCTGAATCGGTCAGGCGCGTTGCACCGCCAATCACGACCATAAGGCCGATCAAACAGGCCATGGCGAAAAGCCACAGGGCCACGGGGCGCATGGAGGGGTTCTGCATATCGTTCACGCGGGCCATATAGTCGGACGCATCACGAGGCCCCAAGAGGCCGCATCGTCACGGGAGCAAGGGCCATGGAGCCGCGTCAGAAAAAGCTTATCGCTGCGATCGGCATCATGCCCGCGCTCATGCTCTATGTCGGCCTTGTGCTCTTTGTGGCTGACTTCATCCCCGACCATTGGGCGACGGATCTGGTGTTCTACATCGTCGCGGGCACGGCCTGGGCGTTCCCGCTGAAGCCTGTCTTCATTTGGATGAACAAGCCCAAACCCGAATGAGTTAGGTGGTTTCGAGATCGAACCTCTTGCGAATGCGATCGACCAGCGTGCCGTCGTTCAGCGGGACCCCCACGATGCGGTCATAGTTGCGGAAGCCCATCCGCTCGTAAAAGCCGAGCCCGCTGTCATTGTCCGAACGGATCGTGGCATCGATTGTCTGAACGCCCGCATCCCTGGCCGCGTCGACGGTCGCAGCAAAGAGCTTCCGGCCCACACCTCGACCGGTGCTGCGAATATCAGCAAACGTTGCAATGGAGCCCCATCCTGCGGGGAGCCCATTATGGGCATCGGGATGAAACAGCCCTTGAAACCCTAAAAGCTCGCCTTGGTCCTCGGCCAGCACGCACGAGATCACATCGCGTGAGGTGACATAGGTCTCGTCCATCGACACTGGGGTGAACGGGGTTTCGTAAGCCGTCGTTCCGCCCTTTTCGATAATCGGATTGATCAGCGCGGCCATGGCGGCCGCATCCGCAGGCGCAGCTTTGCGAATGAGGAGATCCACAATCGTCGGCCTCTCCAAGAGCGGCTAGTTGCCGCCCTCGGCTTCCTCCGAGTCCGGAACACGGAAAATCTGGCCAGGATAGATCAGATCGGGGTCCCGGATCTGGCTTTGATTGGCCTCATAGATCACCGTGTACTGGAAACCGCTGCCATAGGCGCGGCGGGCGATCACCCAGAGATTGTTTCCGGGCTGAACAATGACGTTTCCATCGCTGAAGATGATATCTTCTTGGCGGGCCTGCTCAAAAGGCACCTCGATTGCGTATTTCGGGCGGCCCTCTTCATCAAGCTGCACAATCTGCAGCGTGTAGCGACCAGGGACGAGGCGGCCGGTCACCTGCCACGTGCCATCCTCATCCACCTGGGTTTGTTCCACAGGACGACCATTGGCAAAAATTTGCACGACCATCCCTGCTTCGGCGCGGCCAGCCAGGATCACGTTGCCCTCGCGGTCGTAGTCAATCGTCTCAATTGAGAGGGGGCCTAGGTTTGGATCGATAGGCGCGGAACGTTGAAGAACCGTGGTTGTGCCGCCGGGAGTCGTGCGGAGGACGACTGGGCCCTGATCATCGCCTTCGGGCACATAGATGATCACCGACTCTTCGCCGATGATCGTCATGCCATCCGCAGCCTGACGAAGGGTCATCTCCACCGTGCCGCTTTCCAGCGGCGTGTCGACGGCCATTGCGAAAGTTCCGTCAGGACCAATCGGCTCGGATGCCAGAAGCTCACCATTGGCAAAAAGCTGCGCGACACCGCCTGGCTCACCGCGGCCAGCGATAGTGGCAAAGCCGTCCCGTGTGACCCGCACAATGTCGAACGTGGGAGGAATGATACTGGGCTCTTCTTCGACCTCGACCTCTTCAGGCACGTCGATTTCGATAGGCAGCTTGTCGCGGTTTTGGCTGTACCAAACGGCCGCGCCGATACCGATGAGAATCAGAACAATCGCAAATACGCGCATGGAAGGCCCTTATTTCCTGACTTGAGTGAAGTTCTGCTACGTCTTGGCAGGGGCCGCAAGCGCCGCCGACGGAGGTTTTGATGACGGAATTGCGATCCCTATGCGTCTATTGCGGCAGTCGCCCAGGCAATGAGCCTCTCTTTTTGGATGCCGCTGATGAGCTGGGCCGGAAGACCGCAGAGGCTGGTGTCCGCCTGATCTATGGCGGCGGAGACCAAGGCCTTATGGGCACAACAGCGTCCTCCGCCCGGGATGCTGGCGGCGATGTCTTGGGGATCATCCCAACCTTCATCACCAAAACAGAGGGCCTTCTGAAGGGCATTCCCATCATCGAGGTGGAGACCATGCACGAACGGAAGATCCGGATGTTTGAGGAAGCGGATGCCGTCTGCGCCCTCCCCGGCGGCATCGGCACGCTCGAAGAAGCCATCGAAATCCTCTCCTGGGCCAGCCTTAAGCTGCACAAGAAGCCGATCATCCTCTGCAACATCAAAGGCTATTGGAGCCCCCTGGTGGAGCTCATCAATCACATCAATGATTTTGGATTCGGCTATCCAGGCCTGCGCGAGGCCGTCACGGTCGTGGAGTCAGCGGCTGATGTGGTGCCGGCGGCGCAAGCTGCTCTCGCTGGATGATTTATTCCGCGACCTCGTGCTGAAGGTCGTGACAGTCAGACAAACGCTGGCGGTGCCCACCTGCGATTTCAAATTGAACAGTGGACTGGCCAATCCCGAACTGCTCGCGCAGCACCCGCTTGATCCCCTGCATCGCTGCCTCCTGATCGGCACCGTCGCCCAAGACCACGTGCACAGCCGCCAGATTATCGCCGGGGGTCAGCTGCCAAGCTTCGATTCTGTGAGCGTCCAGAACACCCGTCTGTTGCACCAGCGCTTGCCTCACCCGGTCGGTGTCAAATTCTGGCGGCGCAGCCTGAAGAAGCACATCCGTTGTCTCGCGAACCAAGGGGATGGCGGAGTGGAGGATCAGCGCACAGACAGCGAGCGTCAGGATGGCATCAATAGCCATCCAACCCGTCGCCATAATGACGAAGGCTGACAAGATCGCCGCCACAGATCCGAAGATATCAGCCGCGACATGGAGCATAGCCCCCCTGATATTGACGTTGTCGCCCGCATCTGGATGCAAGATGACAAAAGCAGCAATGTTCGCGATCAGGCCTAAACTGGCCACCGTCAGCATCAATCCGGCATCAATTGTTCGGGGTTCGGTGAAACGTCCGAAAGCTTCGATGACCAGCACACCGACGATCACAAGGAGGGCTAATCCGTTCACGAACGCAGCCAGCACTTGGGCTCGTTTGAACCCATAGGGAAAACGATCCGATGCCGGACGGCGAGCGATCCACTGCGCACTCAAAGCAAGTGCCAAAGCCGCAGCATCAGTCAGCATATGGCCTGCATCCGCCAGGAGCGCGAGCGAGCCGGAGATCCATCCGCCAACGACTTCGATGACAGCAAAGACAAGGATGATCGCGAGAGCGATGGTCAGGCGCTTAGCACCGCCTGCATCAGCAGGAGGATGATGGTGGGCATGATGGGCCCCAGATGCGCAATGACCGTGTGTCATGGGTTTCCGAATAAGGCGGTAACGCGCGTTACCTGCCAAATATTCTTAGGATTTGCATCCAGCAATGCCAGCAACCGGCATGACCCGTTCCCAACCGTCTGCACCACTAACGGTTAAGGTCCCGCGCTGGATGTAACTGCCGCTCGGAAAGGGCTGACCCCATTCAAACCGGAGCTTAGCGCCAGCCGCGCCGGTGTTGGTGGCCTCGGTGATGAACTCCTGGCGATTGCCCATCCCTAGTCGCAGCATCCCCGTCTGATGAGCGAGGAGAAGATCCACCGGCTCATTTTCGAGAGTCATTCGTGCCTGCGTGATCCCCACAGACTGAAAAATCGGAACGGTTCGCGAGCCGATCTGGCTCCACAAAATCATGCCGCACTGACCACTGGGGATGGAAGAGTTGACCAAGGGCGAAGGATCAGGCGCTTCGGTATCGACGGTGCGCACCTCGGCGTATGGAGCGGATCCATTGGACCGAGATTCGGACTGGTCGGTTTCGACAGACACGCAAGCCGACAAAGCAATCACCGCGAGGCATGACAGGATATGTCGCATGTCAAAGGCTCTCCCTTACATTGCCTGCACGGTCGGTCAGGTAGGCCTCGCCCTCCTGGCGAAAACCGAAGTTCATGAGGAACAGTCCTAACTCCGTGCGCTCAGGAATGACGGCTAGGCGAGAGCTGTAGTCTCCCGCACCGCTCAAGGTCAGCATCACGTCAACCTCCGCATCCGGACCTGCCCCTTCCATGGGCAAGACAAGTCGTCCTTCTTCGCAGCGCCCTTCGCCCGAAATTGCAAATCCTCGCGATGCGAACGCGCCGAGACTTTTTGCCAGTGCATCGGTGCTAGCCGTCAACGAGGCACGTCTGCAGTCGCCGCCGACAAAGACGATTTCGTCGATCTCCGCATCAAAGGTACCGCGGAGCCTTTGGCCAAGAGTATCGCGCAAGCTCAGCCGCTCAAGATCGACTGACGCATCAAGCTCGCGGATCGAAACCATCCGCAGACCGATGGTCAGCTTGCCAGAGACATCAATACCGCTCCCTATCAAGCGGGCATCGGTATCAACACGGCCCAAGAGCAAAGGAAGGGCCTTCAACCGAACATCAAGATCGCCAACAGGCTGGCCTTCGACCACGATCCCGCGGATCTCGCCATCCCACACTGTCCCCGACACACCGCGGCTCTCAAAAGGCAATTCCGTTAGCCCCAAGGGAACCGCAAGCGGCAAGCGCATGAGCCCGCTGACGATGAAGGTAAAAACAAAAATCGCTGGGACTGGGACACGCATCGCTATCTCGTCAGTGTTAAGCGCACATTCACTGTGCCCGATGCGCTTCCTGGTCGGATGACGGCCTCACCCACCGCCAATCCGTCGTCTTCAACCACGGCCAAGAGCCACTCAAAGTAGTTTGTATAGGGAACATCAGAAAAAACGAGATCGACGCTATCGTCCCCGTCTGCGATGCGCGCGATGACTAGGTCCTGAGCCCGGGCACGCTGGGTGACCAGTGTGCGGAGTGATCCTGTCGCCTGGGTGGTTTCTACCGAAACGTTCTCAATCAGCGAGGCCATACGCTCAGCATTTTGAAGGCGCCGGAGTGCATTGTCCCTGTACGAAAAGATCGGATTGATCACACCGAACAGTACAATCGCGATGACGGACAATGCCGCTGCAATAGCAATCAGCAACCGTTCCCGATCGGAAAGACTGTCAAAGAAGCTCCGCATTATGTCGCCCTCAGATAGAGTTGGGTGACATAGGCCTCATCCTCGCGCCGTGCGTCGCCGCCCTCACGCGTTGCGATGCCTCGGTCGAACAAAGCATCGCGGAGGTCTTCCAGTCCGGAGAACTCTTGGAACCTGAGCTCCACAGCCAACTCGCCCTCAGAATTGTAGCGCAAAGACGTGAGCTGTGTGTCCTCACGATCGACAAGCACCTCTGCTAAGGCCGCCGTCATGGGAAGAAAGATGCCATCAGCCGTATCATTATTCGTACGCGACCTGATCTGACGCTCAAGATCAACGATGGGCGTCCCAGGAAACGCTTGCCGGAAATCTGCCTCGACCTGATCACGCATCTCTGAAGCCTGTTGGGCGTAGCGATTACCTTCGATCAGCACGCCAATCAAGAACACAACACTCGCCGCCAGGGCAAGCGAAGCTGACAAACGAAAAGCCGAGAATTCTGGAAGAGGGCGACGCTTGGTAAAGGGACCCCGACGAAAGTTCGGCGGCTCCAAATCCATCAGATCCAATAAGCTCTCGTTACCGATCACTTTGGATCCAGCACGCTGTGCATCAGACAAGGCGAGGTCAAGGAAGGCGGGCTCAGCCGTCAATCCCCCCTCAATCAAGCGAACAGCATGCAGATCATCGCGCGCCCAGATAACGGGACCATCCTCAGAAGGCTGCAAAAGCGCATGATCGACTGTGATCACGTCAGGCGCCAGCCCTGCCTCCTCAGCCGTCGCCAAGACTTCAGCCACCTGCTCTCGCGGCAGCCCGACGATCAGTCTCTGACCGTCTTGAACGGAGGAGAACGCAACAAAAAGCTCTGTATCAAGAATGGCCTGCTGGTCTTCCAACGCCAAACCCGCTGCTCGCACCACGTCCCTGGCGCTTCGCATCGCCAAGGGGAGAGAACGGGTGATGGCCCCTTCGCCTGAAAGGACAAGCCAGAGCTTTTCGCCTTCCTCAATGAGCTCACCCACCTGGGTGAGATCGTCAAACGCGCGCACACCCTCCGTGCCGCGAGACAAGAGTTCCCACGGACCTTCAGCAACACGAGGGGCAAGCAACAAGTGATCGGTCACGACGCGTGTCCCAGGCTGCGCTCGACCACGCGCACTTGGCCCCCTCGACGCTCGAGAAGACTGGTCATGGTCAGCTGTCCCATGGGTGCGGTCACGGTAATCTTCATCTCCAAAAGCGTCGTTTCACTGCCAAACCACGCCGAGGACTCTGTTTCCTCGTCCCCTTCCTGGGTTCTTATGCCAGCACGGTTCAAGAAATCCTCTACGTTTTGGAAACCAAGAGCGGAGCGCGCGCGCAAGGCTGATTCAATGGTCTGGAGGCTGGTTTGGCCACGCGTTGCAGCCGCAACGACTGGGAAATCTTCCGGCGTGATCGTGTTGACGTTGATCGCCTGAACTTGCGCTGGCGGACCCGCACAGAGGAAGGGCTCAAGGGCATTATAAGTGTCCTGGGAAAACCCTGAAATCGTCCGCAACTCGCTTACGGACACAAGGGGCCGACTGGCAGCGCGGTAAGGCACATCCCGACGTTGATAGTCAAAACTCTCGACGCTCCCCGCCTCCGCGCGATCGTTTTGATCAATGAAATCAGCAATCCGAGCGGCCAAAATCTGGCCCGATGTGGCGTCTCCGCCCAATGCCTGCACAAGGTAGGAGAACCGCTCACCCACATCAGCATTGTAGACACCATCTTCATCCGTTGACGTCACAAGACCGTTGATGTTGAAGCAATTGCTCTTTTCACTGAACCGAACCGACGCCGAACCAAACTCCGTAGGAAGAACGATCGGCTGCGCGAAAAGCGTCAGCAAGGGGACGCTTGGGTCAGCAGCCTGCTCCGCCAAAAAGTCGAGGGCCGCTTGTTCAACTCCCATCAGCACCCAATGCGCCTGATCGCGCGCCGCAGCCACAGAAGCGTGACGGGTTGCGCGGCTCATGACCTCAGTCATGGCGACCATCAAAACCGATAAGGCGGCTGATAAGAGAAGGACGGTGAGAAGCGCCGCGCCTTTTTGACTGTTCCGGCTTGCCATCATTCGACCTCCGCCAGAAGGAAGTCATGTTGCATCTGACCATAGGTTGGATGAACAAAATCAAGGCGGATCGCCGTGGGACGCATCCCAAGATCAATATCGTCTTCCCACTCGCCGCCAAGATAGTAGGTCACTTCGAGATCCTCGATGCCTTCGACAAGGACTTGATCCCTGTGCGGCGTTTCATTGGTCGCGTCTAGAAAAGGGCGCGTACGGCGCACAAGCCCATCATCGACCAAGAGATAGCCAACTGGCTGGAGCTCCGCCCGCGGCTCCGTGCTCTCCACATTGGCCCAGCCGCCGCGCACGAGAGCGAAAAGCCATTCGCCCTCATCTGGTTCTGGCATCACATCATCGACAAAGCGGCCAGCCACAAATGAAGGCCGCTTGGAAGTCGTATCGGGCTCAAAGACCTGGAGGTCGATGGCCATCGAAAGATCACTGCGGACCACGCTGCGCATGCGCTCAAGCACGCCCAGCTCGTCAGTCGCCTCTTGAAGCTGGGAAGACCCTGTCACCCCTAAATTGTATGCGGCCAGGGCCGCCGCGCTGACGAACGCAAAGATCGTCAGCGCAATAAGGAGCTCAACAAGTGAAAGACCGCGTTGGTTCATGGCGCATCCACCGCCCCTTCTGGCGCGGCACCGCGCTCGAGGGTGGCCATCGTCGCAATCACCTGCTCGCGATCTTCAAGGCGCACCAAGGACTCCACCACCTCAAAGCCCTTGATCGCAGAGCGCTGCCGGTCGATCTCCCAGACAAAGATCCGTCCACCAATCTCCTGTTCGCCCTCTAAGATTTTGGCATCGCCCGTACGGACGGCCCCGACATAACCAACCAGGGCATTCTCAGCCACGATCCGCGCCAGCGCCCGATCCTGGAGAGCCGCAGCATTACGGCTATGCTGGCTGAGCAAAACCAGGAGCGAGCCAACGGCCAAGCTCAAGACCGTGAGGGCGACCAGAACTTCGATCAGTGTGAGGCCTTTTTGGTTACGCGCCGCCATAGGTCGCCACCTCCATCACCCCGAA
>CAWUIJ010000053.1:0-18189 GCA_963922235.1 uncultured Parvularcula sp.
CGTGAGGTGACCACGGCATCGTCACGGATCGTGACGATCTCCCTCTGGAGACGCTCTGAGGCTTCTCGGAGCGGCGCGGGACGCGGAACCGTCATGACGACGAGCCCCGCCATCAGGCCAATGATCGTGACGACGATCAGCAATTCAACGAGGGTGACCCCTCGTTGCTGGTGCCGATCACTCGATCCCTGGAATGATGTCCGCATCGGGGCCTTCGCCTCCTGGCCGACCATCGCGACCATAGGAGAGAATATCGAACTCTCCGAACTCACCCGGATAGATATAGATGTAGGGGTTGCCCCACGGATCGTCGGGCACATTGTTGACGTAACCGCCCGGGCGATAGCGCTCAGGTCGGCGCAGCCCATCCGGTTGACGCTCGAGCGCGATGAGACCTTGCGCTTGGCTAGGAAGCGACTGCAGGTCCAAACGGTACTGAGCAAGTGCCGCCTCAAGCTGCGAAATATCCGTACGAGCCTTCTGCACCGCAGCTTGGTCGCCTGCCGGGAGGACGTTGATCACAACAATTGTCGACAAGAGGCCGATGATGACGATCACGACCATCAACTCGACCAAGGTGAGGCCCTTTTGGGCATGTTTCCGTTTGTTCTGCTTCATCATCTTATCCGAAGGCCATCTGATTGATCTGCAAAATGGGTAGCATGATCGACAACACAATCACCATCACCACAAGACCAAGAATGACGATCACCGCGGGTTCTAAGAGACGCACCGCCGTCGTGGTCGCCGTCTCGAACCCCATCTCCATTTGAGCCGCTGTCCGTTCCAGCATCTCGGGCAGTTTGCCCGCCCGCTCACCAGCAGCAATCATTGAGGCCATGATCGGCGGGAACACCGCAGCCCGGCGCACCGCAATCGACAACGCAGCGCCCTCGCGCACCGCCACAACCGCGGTGCCAATTTCCTTAGCGATAAAGGCGTTGGTCAGGGTTTTCCGGGATCCTTCAAGGGCATCCAGCAAAGGCGTGCCCGCCGCGAAAAGCGTCGCCAGCGTCCGGGCAAACCGTGCGGCATCAAGCTCTCGCATCAAGCCTCCGAGGACAGGAACCCTCAGCAAACCGCGATCAATCCGCAGCCTCCAAACGGTCTGACGCCGAAGCCACCAAAACCCAACGCCCAGCATCACGACCACGAGGAAAACCAGCCAACCCCAAGCACCGATAAACTCTGACGTGCCGATCACGATGCGCGTGGGCAGAGGCAAGACCACCCCATCCATACGCGCAAATTGCTGGACCATTTGCGGCACCACAAAAGTCATCAGTGCCCATACAACACCAATTGAAACAATGAAGATGCAGGCCGGATAAATCAGCGCTTGGCTCGCCTTTTGCGCCATCTCTTGATTCCGCTCTTGCATGTCAGCCAGACGGCGCAAGACGGTCCCGAGTTCACCGGACGTCTCGCCGGATGACACAATACCGATATAGAGAGGCGAGAAGACCTTAGGGTGCTCGCCGAGCGCCTTGGACAAGCGCCAGCCTTCGATCACACGATTGCGGACCGACGTGAGAACCGTGGATGTAGCCGAACCTTCCATCTGTGTTGCGACCGCTGCCAATGCCTCTTCCACAGGCATCGCGGCTTCGATGAGGATCGCAAGCTGCCGCGTGGCGGCAATCACATCCTTCCGCTTAGGAACGTTGCCGCCGCCGGTGAATGGGAGAGTGATCGCCTCCGACACCTCGCCGATCGAGATGGGTGTGAGGCCTGCTGCCAAAACATCGCGACGTGCACGGCGCACCGTATCAGCCGTCACCGTTCCGCGATGCTTTTTCCCTTTGGCATCGATGGCCTCATACCGGAACGCTGTCATCGTTCCGTATCCTCCTGGACCACTTTCAAGACTTCAGCGAGCGAGGTGTGGCCGGCGATCACATGCCCATAACCGGCCTGGGCGAGAGTCTCCGACTCTTTGAAGGCTTCAGCCGCCAGCGTCTGCTCACCAGCATCATCGTGAATCAGCTTGCGGAGTTTTTCATTGACCACCACCAATTCATAAAGACCAATCCGGCCTTCATACCCTGTGTGGTTGCAGGCGGGACAGCCAACTGGGCTGTAGAGCGTCACGTCGTCACTCGGTCCGAGACCCAACGTTTCGCGCTCATACGTGTCCGGTGTTTTGGGCGCTTTGCAATGCTCACACAAACGGCGAACCAGGCGCTGGGCCAAGACGCCCGCGATCGTCGGGGACAGAAGAAACGGCTCAACGCCCATATCCCGGAGGCGCGTGACCGCCCCGATCGCTGAATTGGTGTGAATGGTCGACAGCACCAAGTGACCTGTGAGTGACGCCTGGACGGCGATCTGAGCCGTCTCCACGTCCCGAATCTCGCCCACCATCACAATATCTGGGTCCTGACGAAGGATCGCGCGCAGCCCCGTGGCAAAGGTCATTCCAACTTTGGTGTTGACCTGGGTCTGACCGATCCCTTCCAGCGCGTACTCGACCGGGTCTTCAACGGTCAAAATGTTCACGCCCGGATCATTGAGAAGGGTCAGCGCAGCATAAAGCGTGGTCGTCTTACCCGAGCCTGTTGGGCCGGTCACCAGGATCACGCCGTTCGGTTTGGTCAGAACCTTTTTGAACCGCTCACGGATGGCCTCTGGCATCCCAAGAGCATCGAGGTCCAACTGAGCGTGCTCTTTATCGAGGAGACGCAGAACAAGCCGCTCACCAAACCGGGACGGAAGCGTTGAAACACGGACATCGACCAGCCGCCCGCCCATGGCCAAGCTTATCCGGCCGTCCTGGGGCACACGTTTCTCGGAGATATCGAGCCGCGCCATGACCTTCACCCGGCTGGTCAAAACAGGCGTCAGCTTCTGGGGCAAAGACAAAACCTCACGCAGCAGCCCATCAATCCGAAGGCGAATGGATAAGGTCGTCTCGTAGGGCTCAATATGAATATCAGAGGCACGCGTTTTAACCGCCTCGGCGATCAAAGCATTGATCAACCGAATGACAGGCGCATCATTCTCTGTATCAAGAAGGTCTGCCGTCTCCGGCAAGCCTTCTGCCAGCGAAGAAAGATCCTCAACCCCGTCATCTTCATTGAACGTCGCGGCGGAAAGACCTTCAGCCGCGTAGATCTCCGACAAACGCCGGTCGAAGACTTTGCTTGCCAACTGCTCGATCCGGATGGGCTTACCCGCCGCCCGGCGCGCCTCGGCAAGACACCAGAGCGAAGGCTTCTCGTCTGGGTCGTCCGACTCCCGAACCCCCACGACGGCCTCGTCACCCTCAGCATCGAGAAGGATCAGTCCGTTGTCCTTCGCAAACGCATAAGCATAGCGCGGTTCGTCATCGTGGTTTTGATCGAGTGACGTTTCACTCATCAGGACGCTCCATCAGCAAGCCACCGCCTTCAGGGAGGAAATCGGCTGGACCCAGAAGTTCATTCTGAAGGACTTCGAGCCGCGAATCCCCATCAGGATTGCGATCAGCTTGACGCTGGCGACCATCAACGAACTGGTACTTCTTGGCCGTCACAAGATCGCTGTCATTGCCGTCCCTGATGATCGTGGGGCGGATGAAAGCCATCAGCGTTGTTTCCTCTTCGGAACGTTCCCGGGTCCGGAACAAGAAGCCAAGAAGCGGGATATCTCCTAAAATCGGTACCTTGCTCTCCGTCCGCCTGCGATCATTGTCGACCAAACCGCCGATGATAATCGTCTGGCCATCACCAGCGACAGCGACTGTTTCCACCACTGATTTGTTGGTGATGATGCTGTCCGAAGCGGTGGTGAAGGCACCAATCGAGCTGACTTCAAGTTTGATGTTGAGGAGGACAGAGTCGCTCTCGTTGATCTGAGGCGTGACCTCGAGGATGTTGCCGATGTCCTCGCGCTCGATATTTCGGAAACCGCCTTGGAAGTCGGAACCAACGGCCTCTCCTGTCACGATCGGAATCTCTTGGCCGACTTGCAGGGTCGCCGTCTCATTGTTCACGACAGTGATCATCGGTGTGGAGAGCACATTGGAACGACTGTCCGATTGCACGGCAGAAATCAAAACGGCCCACACGTCACCATCATCGTTGACGCCGCCGAGACCGGTCAGAAAACCGTTATAGCTCAAGAGATCCGACACCGCCGCTTGAACGAGCTGGCTCGAAAGCGCGGCCACATCCTCGTCCACGTCATCCACCTGGGTGACAACCGTGGTCCCGTTGTCGAGAACCTGGGTTTCTTCTCGCACGCCATCGTCTTCGGTAAGGAAGTAAGCAGCCCCAGCGGAAGAGAGAATATTGGGCTGTGAACCGCCGCCGATATTGCCGCTGATCGGAATGTTGTTGCCGCCCGCCACATACTGAACGCCGAGCTCACGCGCCGTGTTGTTGCTGATCTCGACAATGAGCGCTTCGATGAGCACTTGAGGCCGACGGATATCAAGACGCGCCACCAGTTCTCTGATCGTTTTTTGCGCCTCAATCGGGGCGTTCACAAGAATGGAGTTGGTTGGCTTGTGGTAACTGATCGTAGGCTGACCAGCGGCAACCGGCACACCGCCCTCTGCCCCCGCGCTCACACCACTGATCAACGACTCAATTACGGGAACAAGCTGCTCACCATCTGCATAGCGGAGGTAAATCGCATCAAAATTGCCGCGAAGACGGCCTGACTGATCGAGCTCTTGGATAATGGGGCGTACGGAATTCACCTGCTCACGGGTACCGCGCAAAATGAGCTGGTTGGTGGACGAGTCTGCAAAGACTTCAAATCCGCGCGCCTGACCTTCAGACCGGTTGGCCTCATCACCCATGATGTCGCGAAGCGTTGTGGCAACGGTTGACGCGTTGGCGTTGACCAAGGGGACGTAGCTGACGATCCGAGCATCAACGTCGATCCGCTGCACAACCTCTCGAACGCGGTCAACGTTTCTCGAGGTGTCGACAACAACAAGTGCGTTGCTCTCGGAGATCGGCACCAGCAAGCCCTGCTGACCAATCAGCCCACGGAGTGAACTGGCTGCGGTCCGCGCTTCGATATGCTCAAGCGCGATGATCCGCGTGACCATCGATGCAGGTGAGTCGCTCGCGTCGACAGGCGACGCATCACGCGCGCCCTGCTCAATGGGGACAATTTTGTAGACCCGATCGCCAGCTGGTACCGCCGTGAAGTTGTTGACCTGGAGCGTGGCCAGGAAGACTTCCCAAACCTGCTGAGGTGACAAGCCCATGTCTGGAGGCGAGACGATGTTGGCCCGGCCCGAAAGGCGCGGATCCAAAACAAGCTGAAATCCCGTACGCTCCGCAACCTCAGCCGCCACCACTGGCAACTCAGCGTCTTCGTAGTTGAGCGTGACCAAGGGTTGGCCAATCGCGGCACCGATGCACGAAGTCATCAGCACAACGACAGAGATGACGATTTGACGAATAGATGTCATCATAGGTTACTCATTTCTGATAGCTCGACCGTTTGATTGATGATGCTACCGCCGCGCTGGACGGTGATCGTCAATGATGAGGTCGTTATCCAAGAAGCAAACGCCTCACGAAGCGCTCCTTCATCTGTTGGCGGATCTTTACCATCGATAGCGATGATACGGTCTCCGTCTTGAAAACCTTGCGACTGAAAAAGGGGCGCCAATTCGGGCACCTCTCCAGTCAACTGGCTCACTGTGTAAGCTTTGGGTGCAGACCGAGGGACACTCGCTTCACGCTGGCCGTCCTGCGGCGGGTCGCCAGGTTGAGCAGTGTCTTCATCGTTGGCACCACCAGACAAGGTACGTGCACGAAGCTCTCGAGCGCTTAAAGGCCTCGACAGCGACAGTGTTTCAGCATTGCCATTCCGTGAAATGATCACCTGGGTACGCTTCACCTGCTTCAGGACCACACCGGGGATGATTTCCTCGTCCACACGAATGCGCTCCTGGCGGCCATCAGGCAAAGCAATCAGCGCTGATTCCACAGCATCACCACTGACGCTTGCAGCGGGCCCAATCAACTTCAAACGAAGTGTCGTGGTCGGAAGGTCGTCAGTATCGAAAGCGACGTCCTCTTCTGCCACTTCCTCTCCGAATAACGGTGTAGTCACAAGAAGCGCTGGATCACCGTCGATCTGAAACGATCGGCCGGAGGCAGAGGCCGCCGTGGTTTGCTGCACGTTCACGGGACCAAAGATCGCAAGAAGGGCATCCACGGAGGCCAATGCTAGGGCGATGGCCGCAACGCTTCCGGCCGCGAAGACGACTCCGCGGGAGTTTATTTGCGCCTGCCCTGAATTTGCCATCGGCTTCAATGCCCTTGCCTCCTATCAACAGCAACGGGTCGCTGATTGACCCGGCGATACACAGTGACAGCTGCGTAAGCCATTGGTTTGTGATCGTGAAACACCCAAGACGCTAGCATTGAAGCATTAGGCTTAAGTAACTGACGGCCCACCAACCGCGCAGCCAAAGGACCTCGAGATCTTTCGCCTCGATCAGGACAATAGCCAAAAAAAGGGGCACTGGAAATCCAGCGCCCCTCCATAAATTGGCTAACGTTCTTGAGCTTTAGAACTCGTAGCTCAAGTTCGCAGTGAACTTACGACCGCGATCGTAAGCGTAGAATGGTACAGCGCTGTTTTCGCTGCTGAAGTCGCGGAACGCTTCAAAGTCTTGGCCCAGCAGATTCGTTGCCGAGAAACCAAACCCAAAGGTCTGACCAACGACCACGATATCCCGTGAGAAAACGAAATCGAGCTCGATCGGAACGTTTTCTTCAACGGCAGGAGGACCAGCAGGGTCATCACCGAAAAGAATGCGATCACTCGCGTAGTTCACAAGGAACGTGGCCTTCATGTTGGTGTCTGGATTTTCAAGACCAACCCGGAGGTTTGCAAGGTGATCAGACTGACCAACCAGTGAACGACCATCGTCGATAAAGCCAGCTGCAGCAACAGCCCGCTCACCAACTGTACCGCCGACACCTGTTGGGATGATGACGTCGCCCGTACCCGCATCAACTTCTGACTGCGAGAAAGTGTAGTTCGTACCAAGAACAAGTGTTTTGTCCTCAAAGAAGTTCGTTGGGAGGAACTCCCAATCGATCAGCTCGAACTGCTTCTCGAACTCAGCCTCGATACCCCAGAGCTCGGCAGCTTCAATGTTCGCGAACGTCGTTGTGTTGCCTTCGTCGCCGAGGAACACACGCTCGATCGGATTGTCGATTTCTTTGTAGAAGAAACCGAGCGTCACGAACTCACCATTCCGGAAGTAGTATTCACCACGGACATCGTAGTTCGTCAGCTCTGAGTTCACCAGGAATGGGTTACCCACGATGCTCACGTTGAACTGTGGATCTGTGAAAATCGTTGGCACGAGTTCACGGAACTGCGGACGTGTGATGGTCTCGGAATAACCGCCGCGGAGCTGGAGGTTACCGATTGGGTTCCAGGTGACTGTGACAGCCGGAAGGACGTAATCCTCATCGATCGTCGTCGTCAGCGGAGTGTTATCTGTACCGGTCTGAACGGCCGATGCTTCTTGCTCACTGCCTTCGAAACGGACCCCACCTGAGACACGAAGGAAGTCCGTCAGCTGGAATTCAGCCATTGTGTAGGCTGCAAGCACTTCAAGCGCCGCGCTGCTTGAGTCTGGGAAGCCAGACGAACGGAATGGCGTGAAGTTGTAATAACCAGCTTCAAAGAAATCGTCGCTCAAAAGAACGTCGACACGCGAACTTTCGATATACGGACGAGCAAACTCGAGCGCAGCATCACCTGTTGGGGTCGAATTGAGCTGGAACAGCGAGTTCTGCGTATCACGCTCTGTGTCAGCGTAATTGACACCAAACGAGACGTTCAGGTCGCGATTGGCGATGTAAAGCGGCAGTTCGAAATCCACACTGCTGAAGAAGTTTGTATCGTCAAGCTCAGAGAACCGGATTTCGTTCAACGAAGGTTCAGCGAACGACACGCGGTTGAATGTGCGCGTGTTTCCATCGTCGTCGATCGCAAGCTCTTCGTTTTCCCTTGTCAGGAAACGCTCGTAAGGAGCGTCACGGCTGGCTTCGCCGTAAGCGACGTTCCATGTGGCCGTCAGGTCCAAGAGGCTTGGGAAGTTGTGCTCGCCCTTGAGCTGTGTCTGCCAGACTTGGCGCTCAACGAAATCAGTGAACTCGCGCGTCCCGGGCTCATCATCGTTAACGATGTCACGGATACGGATGTCACCGATACGAGCGCGTTTCAGGCTGCTGCGAAGGACGTAGCCGGTGAAGAGAAGCTCATGATCGCCAGCGCCAAACTCAGCACCGAGAGTACCCAGTGCGTTAAGCGTGGTTTCATGACGTGTCTCTTCATAGTTTTGAACTGTCGCGTCATCACCAGCGAGCTGGGCTTCGCCACGTGTACGGTTTTCCGTCGCGTCACGGCGCTGCATCTCGCTGCCATAACCAGCATAAAGCGTACCACCGAGAACAAGATCGGCGTTATCCACAAAGATGCGTCCAGCAGTCACGGAGCCCGAGGCCGTAGGCGGGATATCTCCGTCTGTGATGACCGCAGTTTCTGAGTGATTCAGGCTGCTGCTAATGGCAGCGGCATCAGCGGTTCCCTCACCGCGCGCTGCTTGATCAGCAAGCGTCGGAATATCGCGAACATCACCGCCAAAGGTGAATCGGTCACCGCTTGAGCCTTCGTAGAAGAGGCCATCGCGGAACGTGCTTTCTGTATCGTAAGTCAGGCTGCCGGACACGACGAGGAAGTTCTCGTTTGGCGAACCAACAGTTTGAAGGTCGATAGCGGCACCACCGAACTCACCAGAGAATTGCGGCGAGTACGTCTTCTGAGCAGTCGAGCCCGACAAGATCTTGGTCGGGACAATATCGAGTGGAGCCGAGCGGCGGAGTGGCTCAGGCGAAGGAAGCGGGACACCATTCAGCGTGGCTGACGTGTAGCGTTCGTTCAGACCGCGAGCGACTGGGAATTTTCCGTCGGCGATCGAAATACCAGTAATACGGCGAAGTGCGCTTGCAACATCAGAGTCGCCCGTACGAGTGAAATCCTCAGCATCGAGCAGGCTGGAGATCTCCGATGTCGAGCGCTTCTCGTCCGGCACAAAAATGCCGCGAACGATAATCTCGTCACCCTCATCCTGCCCCAGAGCTGGAGCAGTTATTGCGCTCATAGCGACTGCAAGCAGTGCCGAGTGCGTCCATGGAATGTGTTTGTTCATGACCTAGCTCAGTGCCCCCCAAGAAATGGGAATCGAAATGAAAAAATGGATCGTCCCGGCCAAGCACAAGGCTCGACCGGGACGGCTTTTCAAAGGTTAGTTCTGCTCGTCGAGGAGCGTCCAACCAGCGTGCCAGTTGTCAGCGTCGTCAGCGAACGCACCTGGGTAGGTGACAGCGTCGAGGAAGCTGGCCGTCTCAGCAGCCTTCGCGGCACCAGTGGTACCGTCGAAGTCAGGCGATGCTGAGTAGAACGTCGTGAGAGCAGCTTCGTCCAGAACAGTGTTGACGAAAGCACCGGTCACTTCATCGCTCGCAAGGAGGTTCAGACCTGTTGCGTCGTCAGCATCAAGGCCAGCAAACGTATCGTCGCTGACGTTGTTGTTGACGCCAGTGAAGATGTCGCCCGCACCGGTGTTGTCGTCGTCGACACCAAAGGCACCGAAGTCAGCAACGAAGATCGAGCTGAGAACCGGAGCATTATCGTCAACGCTTTCTTCAGCAAAGTCGACCGCGTTGTTGCGGACACCGGTCACGATGGTGTTGGCGATCAAGCCGTCTGTACCAGCACGAAGCTCAAGACCGTCGTCGTTACCGTCTGTGTTCGCAGCACCGTCATCGGAGTCGTCGCCGAGGATATCAGCAACAGTGACGTTGGTGATCACTGGTGTCGATGTCGGTGTTTGATCACCTGAGTCGTCGCCATTGTTGTCGCCTTCGAACGCGTTGTCGTTTTCGACCGAGCCGTTCACGACGAGAGCGTACTGAAGTGCGCCCTGCCAACCATCTGTCCAGTCGATCGAGTCGTCGGCTGCGTTGACGATGATGATGTGGCTTGCGTTCACGGTACCACCGAAGAACTCGATGCCGTCGTCAGCGTTGTCGGTCACCTCGACGAAGTCGATGAGTGTGCCGTTACCAACACCTTGCAGTGCGATACCGTTCAGCTGGTTCGTTGGTGTGAACGAGAAGCCAGCGTTCCGGATTTGGAGGTACTCAACTTCACCCGAGTCATCAGCTGGGTCGTTACCACCAAAGAGGCCAGATCCGCCTTCGCCGTCTTTCTCACAATCCGCTGCACCGCCAGTGGTTGGGCAGTCGTTGATTGGCGCCTGGCCGTTGATGGCAAGACCACCCCAACGATCAGGTGAAGAGACACCGCCGGCAGAGACATAAGCTGTTGGGTCGCTAAAGTCCTGCAGGTTGGTCATGATCACTGGCTGTGACGCTGTGCCGTTGATATCGATCTTGTGACCGCGCGAAACAACGAGTGTGTCGACTTCAGTGTCGTCGCTTGCCGCAAAGAGCGTCACACCTGGATCGATCGAGAGTGTCACAGCGTTTGTATCAGCTGTGTCAGCAAGACCGTCGCCGCCCAGATCTGCACCAACAAAGACCGTGCCGTCGATTTCATAATCGATACCAGCAGTCAGGCGAAGGTCAGCGGTGATCGTAGCAGGAAGTGTACAGATCAGACCATCGAAGTCGTCGTTGCGAGACGACACTGTGGTACCCCTTGGACACTCTTGGATGAGGTCGTCACCTGGGAAGTTCACTGTGAGCGTCCAGTTAGCAAGCCAGCTGCCCTGAACAGATTGGACAGCTGGGTCGAACGCACCGCGATATTCAGCGGTCTCGATCACAGAAGCCGTCGAAACAGGGGTCACGAAGTCCCTTGCAGCAATCGAGTTGTTGAACAGCGATGTCAGAACAGTCGTTTGCTCAGCTTCGTTGCCCGGCTGGCCTGTGAAGATGTCGACGTCACCATCGGGTTGACCTTCATCATTCAGGCTTGGCTGGTCTGCAGCACTTCCGCCGAAGTCAGCAACAAACGTTCCCTGGATGGTTGGCGCACGAAGTGTGCTCCTTTCGGTGAAGTCAGTCGCGTCGTCAGCAACACCCGAAAGGATGATGTTGGCGAGTTCGCCAGCTGTACCAGCGCGGAGAACGATACCGTCGTCCTGACCAGTTGTGCCGTCGCCGTTGCCCAGAGCCGTGAGGTTGAGAACGACTGGGTTGGAGATGACACCTTCTGCTTCACCATTGTCTGGAAGATCGCCGTTGTTGTCGCCTTCAACGATGTTGTCGTTTCCGCTCGGACCACCAACGACGACAGCGTACTGAAGAACACCAGACCAACCGTCAGTCCAGTCAATCGAGTCGTCAGCAGCGTCGGTGATAACAACGTGGCTTGCGTTCACCGTACCACCGAAGAATTCGATGCCGTCGTCCGCGTTGTTGTGGACCTGGACGTAATCAATAGTCGTACCAGAGCCGACACCCTGAAGCGCGATACCGTTCAGCTGGTTCGTTGGCGTGAACGAGAAACCTGCGAACTGGACGCGAACGTAACGGAGCGAACCTGAGTTGTCTGAAGCAAGGTTACCACCGAAGAGGCCTGAGCCGCCTTCACCGTCTTTTGTACAGGCAGCTGTGCCCGGAGTTTCTGTACAGTCGTTGATCGGTGCGAAACCGTTCAGGACAAGACCGCCCCAACGCTCAGCTTCTGTTGAGATGCTTGTTTCGCCGTCGACGACACCGTCGCTTGCAGCTTCAAGAGCAGAAACGTCAGTCGCTTGGTCAGCGTCTGCAAGGTCAGCGAGCGTTGTGAAAACGATTGGCTGTGTTTCTGTACCGTTAGCGAGGATAACCGAACCTGGTGAAACGATCAGTGTTTCAACTGTCGCATCGCCTGTAGCAGCCGCGATGATTGTGCCTGGCTCGATGGTCAGTGTACCGGTTTCAGAAGAAACGCCGTCACCGTCGAGGTCATTATCAGCAATTGGGTTTTCACCAACGAAGAGCGAGCCTTCGAACACAACAACGCCGCTGAGCACAGTGTCAGTGCCCGAGATCACGGTTGTGAGACCGTCAGCGCTCACGCCAACATCCGAGGCAGAAGCAGCGCCTGCAGAACCGAATGCACAAGCTGTGATGTCGACGCCGTTCGCATCGACGTCAGCAAATGTGCGAGCCGTCGTGCCTTCTGGGCAGCCACCGTTAGGAACGAACGTCACAACCGCGTCGCCACCTGTTGGGGTGGTGGTAGGCGTGTCGTCAGGCGTATCCGTTTCACCGCTGGTGATGTTGACCGTCAGAACGTCACCTGGGCTGGCAACTTCGCTGTCGCCGTCACATGCGGCGAGAGCGAACGAGGCTGCACCGAGCAGCAGTCCTGAACGAAGAGTGGTCGAGAGTTTCATGCGATTGGCCCCCTAGAAAGGCGTTGCTGAGAGATGAGGTGAACGCGTCGTAACGCGCGCAACGCGGCCGCTCTAAAGACATGTGACGAAGCTTTTGTGACACGCTCACAGGAATCTGTGATTTTATTGTTCAGGTATTGGTCCAGTGTGGCTGCACAATCACAGGGCATTCATCTGTAAACGGCTCGAAAAGGCAGAATCTTCTATGAACTCAACATTATTTCTCTTTTCTGGAATTGTTGTTGGCACCCTCTTGGGAAGCTTTGCAAATGTCGTGATCAGTCGAGGCCCCCGGGCCTGGGGACTCACTTCTGGTGGCAACAAACCATCAGGGCTCGCCTATCCCGCGTCTCAATGTGAGATTTGTTGTCACAAAATTGCAATATATGACCTTGTCCCGATTTTCAGTTGGCTGATCTTACGAGGGCGCTGCCGGAACTGCGGTGCTCCGATCAGCGCGAGGCATCTGATTGTCGAAATCGCGGGAGGCTTGGTAGGCCTCCTATGCATCTGGCAGTTCGGATTGACGGCTCCGATGGCCTTCGCAGCCGTCTTGTTGTTTGTCCTTCTGACCCTCGCCGTGATCGACGCTGAGACGGGCTACCTCCCCGATGCGCTCACCTACCCTTTAATAGCGATCGGATTGCTGGCGTCGCTTGGCGGATTTGGTCCGCCTTTGGTGGAGGCCATCATCGGGGGCGTCGCCGGCGGCGGAAGCTTCTTCATACTTGCTTGGGGCTACCGCACCTTTCGAGGATTTGATGGCTTGGGCGGAGGCGATATCAAACTGAACACTGCGGCCGGGGTGTGGTGTGGGCCATGGGATCTTCCGATCCTGATATTGCTGGCAAGCCTATCTGGCCTCCTCTTCGCCGGCGCGCGGATCCTCTTCGGCGGAGAGCAAGCAAGCCCGCAGCTTGAGATCAGGTTCGGCCCGTTTCTCGCCGTCGCGACCGCGATCACCTATTTCGTGCCGCTGCCATTCGCTCCGATGTAAGGCTTGCGAGCGGACTCTCTTCGCTGCAGTTCCCTCCACGACGAAGAGAAAGGGATTTCATCTATGACAGAGACACGCGCAATCGAATGGTCCGTCCACGACAAAGTCTTTGAGGGTATTCTCGCACTCCCTTCGTCGGCACCCAAGGGCGCCGTGCTCATCTGCCACGCGTGGAGCGGGCGTGCAGAACACGAAGAAGCCTTTGCCACAAAACTCGCTGACCTTGGCTACGCGGCGATGGCTGGCGACGTCTATGGCAAGGGCGTTCGTGGACAAAACAACGAAGAGAACGAGGCATTGATGACCCCCCTCGTTCAGGACAGAGCAGCGCTTCAGGAACGCCTGCGCGCCGCGCTGAACGCACTCGGAGAACAGCCGGAGGTGGATGCGAGCCAAATGGCTGTGACAGGTTTTTGCTTCGGCGGTCTGTGCACGCTCGACCTTGCTCGGGCGCATGCACCGATAAAGGGCGCCGCTGCGTTCCATGCCATTCTCGCCGCGGCTGATCCGTTCAAAGACGGTGACATCACCGCCAAAGTCATCGCGTTCCAAGGCTTCGACGACCCGATGGCAGGTCCTGAGGACCTGAAAGCCTTTGGCCTTGAGATGACGGAGCGAAACGCTGACTGGCAGCTGCATAGCTATGGCGGAGTGGCCCACGCCTTCACGAACGAAGCTGCGAACATGCCAGAGGCCGGCATGATGTTTGATCAAACGGCACGCGATCGTTCGTACACAGCGCTCAAAGCGTTTTTGGAAGAGCTTTTTAGCTGAACCTAGCTCGAGGCGAGGGTTTTGTCCTTCGCCTCTTTGGTGCCAATCCCCAAAGCCTTCAGCTTACGGTGGAGTGCTGAACGCTCCATACCGACAAAGCCTGCTGTCCGAGAGATGTTTCCGCCGAACCGGCCGATTTGAGCCACAAGATATTCGCGCTCAAATCGCTCACGGGCCTCGCGCAAGGGCAGCGCGATGATCTGCTCCATTTCTGGACCCGCAGGCAATGCGGGGCCAGCACCGATCACTTCATCAGGTAACTGATCGATCTTGATATCTGAGTCATCGCCGCGGCCCGCCAGAATGATCGTCCGCTCAAGAACATTTCTGAGCTGGCGAACATTCCCCGGCCAATGATAGGCCTGAAGGGCAGCCATAGCCTCAATGCTCAGCTGAGGAATCCGCTCCTCCGAACCACCCCAAAGGTGCTTGAGGAAGAACTCCGCTAAGTCGGGAATATCTTCACGGCGTGAACCCAGGGACGGCGTCTTCATGTGGACGACCGATAGCCGGTGATAGAGGTCCTTGCGGAACCGGCCCTCCTCTGAGGACTCCAAAAGATCCTCCGACGACGTCGAGATCACGCGCACATCGACACTGACGGGCGCAGTGCCGCCGATGCGCTTAAAACACTGATCGATCAGTACACGCAATATCTTGCTTTGTGTTTCCTCGGGCATCTCTCCAACCTCTTGGAGAAGCAACGTCCCGCCATGGGCCTGCTCAAGAAATCCAATGGACCGAGGCCTGCCCTCTTCGCCTTCAATGCCGAAGAGCGCCTCTTCCATCCGGTCAGGTTCCATCAGTGCGGAATTGACGACCACGAATGGTCGCTCCGCCCGATCAGAACGAGCGTGGATGGTCCGGGCCACCAGCTCTCTGCCCGACCCCACAGGACCTTCGATCAGCACACGGCTTCTGGCCTGCGCAACGCGGTCGATCGCTGCACGAAGCTGGACCATCTGTGGACTTCGGCCAACGAGCGATAGCTCGCGCGTCCTTTCCCTGAGAGCGCGGTTTTCGCGCTGAAGCTGCGCGCGCTCAAGTGCGCGGCGCGCGGTCAAGAGGAGCCGATCCGCAGACAGCGGCTTTTCCAGAAAGTCATAAGCACCGCGCTTAATCGCAGCGATCGCTGTCTCGATCGTACCGTGCCCGGAAATGATCACCACCGGCAACTGCGGATGAAGGGATCGCAGCTCATCCAAAACGCCCAGACCATCAAGCCGTGAGCCCTGGAGCCAAATATCCAAAATCACCAATGCGGGAGGCCGCTGCGAGACAAGCTCGAACGCTTCGTCGCTGTTCGCAGCGACGCGAGGCATAAAGCCCTCGTCTTCGAAGATACCCGCAATCAGCTCGCGGATATCGGGTTCGTCATCAACGATCAGGACATCAATAGCCATGAAGGATCTGTACCTGTTTCATTCTGCGACGGGCCTTAGAGGTGTTTCTGCGGGAACCGCGCCTGTTTGCAAGCTCGGCAGGAAGATAGATGCAATCGCCCCGCCATCGCGCCGGTCACGAATATCAAAGCTGCCGTCGTGATCTTCAATCGCCTTCCGCACAATAGCCAATCCAAGCCCTGTGCCCTTTTCCCTCGTCGTCATATAGGGTTCGGTCAGGCGATGTTTGAGGGCTGCCGGCAAGCCTTTGCCGTTATCCCGGATCTCGACACGGCTGCCCAAAGCCTCCGCCATGACCTCGATCTCCACCCGACCAGGACGATCCAAATGGGCTTCGGCGATGGCCTCAGCCGCATTTTTGATCAGATTGGTGAGGGCTTGCGCGATCAATCGGCCATCGCAGTGCACCGTGACCTCTTCATTCGGCATGGTGCTCACAAACGTGATATCGGGATGGGCCACAGTGAAGGGGAACATGGCCTCGCGCGCGAGCTCCCGCAAATCGCACTGGGACATGATAGGCTCTGGCATTCGCGCAAAGCTCGAGAACTCCGTCACCATGCGCCCAATATCGCCGACATGCTTGATAATGGTCGACGTGCACTGATCGAAAATTTCTCGATCACGATCCGTGAGGTTTTCAGCGTATCGGCGCTTAAGCCTTTCCGCCGAGAGCTGGATGGGTGTCAGTGGGTTCTTGATCTCGTGCGCAATGCGCCGCGCCACGTCGGCCCACGCCGCTGTCCTCTGTGCGGTCACCAGCTCGGATATGTCTTCGATGGTGATCACAAAGCCCTCGGCGTCAATGCTTCGCTCTGTATCTGGATTGATCTCGATGATCAGTGAACGCACACGCTGGTTTCGCGTCCACTCCATACTGTCGCGCATACGGCGGCCTGTGGCCTTTGTCATGTCAAACAATGGAGCGATGTTGGGAAGAACTTCAGTGACGTCCATCCCCAGAAGGTCTTTGCCTTCTTCAGCCAATATAGCCTGTGCGGACGGATTAGAGAGGCCAATGATCCCTTCTCGACTCACACTGATCACACCTGCAGGAATAGCGTCCAGCATCGTCTCAATGAAACGCCGCCTGTTTTCCGACTCTTCGTTCGCCGCAATCAAGTCGTCCCGCTGTTCAGCCAGCTGGGCCGTCATATCATTGAACGCATGACCGAGGTCACCGAGCTCGCCGTCCTTCGGTTTCACATCCACGCGGACATTGAGGTCGCCCAAACTGACGTCGTGCGCCGCGGTGGCAAGTCGCCTAACGGGCCCAACGATAGCGTTGGCGACGAGGAGACCAATCCAGGCCGCCGCCAAAAGGAGGACCACAGACAAAAGGATGAAGCCCGAATTGGCGACACCCCAGAGACGCTCAATACGGTTCTGCAGCGCTCGGTTTTGGTCGCGGAAATCACGGACAGCCAGAAGCTGCTCGCCGATCTGAACGTTCTCCGATTTGTAGCCAACCAGATATCCGCCCTGACCACCGCTTATGGGCATGACGGCGTAGTAGGAATCAAAACTCAAGGGATCGATTGCGCCGAACCGCACCGTGGGGCCAGTCCCTTCCCCTGGGGGCACGAGATCTCGTGCAGGCGGCAAGGGTTGGGGCGCCACCCCGCCGACCGTGGCGCGCACAATAATCCGCCCATCGGGTCCGATATGCGTCAGCTCACTGAAGTTATAGATAAAGGCAAGGCCCGTCAGATAACGCCGATAGCCGATCGGGCTGACTTCAGGATCGGTGCCGAGCTCTTTCACCCGCGCCAGGTCTCGCTCAGCCGAGAGAAGCGTGAGGCCCATCTCGCGCGACACGCCCTCTGTATACGCATTGGCGATGT
The DNA here is from genome assembly GCA_963922235.1 of uncultured Parvularcula sp. GTDB lineage: Bacteria > Pseudomonadota > Alphaproteobacteria > Caulobacterales > Parvularculaceae > Parvularcula. The sequence goes on from CAWUIJ010000053.1 coordinate 17,401, forward strand.
TTCGTGCGAGCTCAGAAGACCGCTCAACCCGCTCCACCAGAAACTCGTCTCCGCGCCCGAGAATAATGCCGGTCAGCGTGAACGCCGCTCCCGCTGGTAACAGCGAAACCACGCATAAGATCAGCGCCAACCGGCGATAGAGCCGTGCACCGCTCAATTGCTGGCGCTGTGTTCTGTAAAGGTCCCAGAGCCGATCGGCCACAAACACCGTCAGGATCAAACCGGTGGCGGACAGGCCCGCAAAGATCAGCGAGACAAGCGGCGGCAGACCATCGACCCGCTGCGTGACGACCCGCTCGGCAATCACATAGCCAAACGTTCCGGCCACCATCAAACCGGCGAAAACCAAGATGATCGAGTTGAGAGTTGGGGCGGATCTCGGCTGCCCCACCGTTGATCCGCCCTCGGGCCCGTTTACGCGCTGGCTGAACACCTGCCGTTCCCCAATAACGTTGTCTTTGCCTAGGCCTGACCGAGGCGCAACAGTCTCACGGGCGGAGTGATGATTTCTCATCACGCTGCGGCTTTTGCGTAACACCCCTGGAAGAGGCGCTTGAGCTCTGCCTCCACATCCGCGGGGTTGTTGGCCGTACAAAGAACGGTTTTTGTGGCTTTCGCAGTGTCACGATCGAATTCAGGTGTCGCGTCGACCAAGGCAGCCAGGTGTTTCCGAGCCATCCGGATACCGAGATCAAGTCCAGCCTCCTCGCCTTGTGCATGCCCTTGAGAATAATGCGCAATCGTCGCTTTGTAGTGGGCGATCGCCATCGCCCCGCGGTCTTGGAACGA
>CAWUIJ010000054.1:0-17572 GCA_963922235.1 uncultured Parvularcula sp.
GGCGCTGATAGCCAACGGCATTCTGCGCCAGGAGAACAACCCGGGGAAGCGGCTGGGGTTTCCCCTTAGGCACTGTCTCAGTCTCAACAGCGACAGGGATCTCAATGCCCGTAATGGGCTGAATCCCCGCGCCAGCAAACGTCTCTGCCGCCTCCAGAGCACCAAACAGATTGTTGGTGTCCGTCACCGCCAAAGCAGGCATCTGGTTTTTCTCGCACAGGCTTTTCAGCCTGCTGATCGAAACCGCGCCCTCAGCGAGTGAATAGGACGAGTGGACGTGCAGATGAATGAACGAAGCTGGCATAGCCCAGATGCTAGGCGATTCAGCGGCCTGGGCGGCGCGTTCATTCTCCACAGGTCCAAGCGGGCTCAGCCGACCGGGCCAGCCATCGCCACGGCAGTAGCGAGAACGCTCAGAAGAATAGTAAAACCAGCCACATCACGAACGAAGGTCATCTTTCAATCCCCTTTTGTTCTTTTTGTGTTCCACACCGGTAAGCCTAACGCAAGCCCATTGTGGATAAATCCGTTCTTTTCTTGTTCTTTTTTCCGGGACGTTCCCGCAGCGCTCCGACTCCCCTATATCGTCTGTTATGGCATCGCTTTCTCAACGCGCTCAGCGCACAACCGCGCCTTCGACACAGTCTTACCTCGATGGCCTGAACGAGGCGCAGAAGGACGCTGTTCTGACGACCGAGGGACCCGTCTTGATGCTTGCGGGGGCAGGAACAGGAAAGACGAAGGCCCTCACAACGAGGATTGCCCACCTCCTCGCCTCCGGCCGCGCGCGACCTTGGGACGTGCTCGCCGTGACCTTCACCAACAAAGCCGCCCGGGAAATGAAAGACCGGGTCGCGCAGCTGATTGGCGGCGACGCTGAGGGGCTCCGTTGGATGGGGACGTTCCACTCCGTCGGCGCACAGATCCTGCGTCGGCACGCTGAGGTCGTCGGCCTCAAACCCAGCTTCACGATCATCGACACGGACGATCAAATCAGGCTCTGCAAGCAAGTGATTGAGGCCGCAGGGCTTGATGAAAAGCGCTGGACGGGCCGCGGTCTCGCCGCTGTCATCGACGGATGGAAGAACAAGGGACAGACGCCCAGTGACCTTCATGCCCATGATGCAGACGCGTTCGGTGAAGGCAAGGCGATCTCTCTTTATAGGGAGTATCAAAGCCGCCTCATCACGCTCAATGCTGCCGACTTCGGTGACCTCCTCGTCCACAACACAACGATCCTCCGCCGCGAACCGGAGATCCAGGCCGAGTATCATCGTCGCTTCCGGTATATGCTCGTCGACGAATATCAGGACACCAACATGGCGCAGTATCTCTGGCTGCGCCTTCTCGCGAAGGGGCATGGCGACGAGCCAGCGAACCTTTGCGTTGTTGGTGATGACGATCAGTCGATCTATGGCTGGCGCGGCGCCGAGGTGGAGAATATCCTCCGTTTCGAGAAGGACTTCCCTGGCGCTAAAGTGATCCGGCTGGAGCAGAACTACCGCTCAACTCCACCAATCTTGGCTGCCGCCAGCGCAGTGATCAGCAACAATCAAGGCCGGCTCGGGAAAACACTGTGGACAGACGACACCGAGGGTGAGCTCGTCAAGCTCCGCGGCGTTTGGGACGGCGAAGAAGAAGCGCGCGTGATCGCCGAAGATATTGAGAGCGAGCAGTTTAAGGGGCGCGCCCTGCCCGATATCGCAGTTCTGGTCAGGGCATCGTTCCAGATGCGGAGCTTTGAAGAACGTTTCAATACGTCGGGAATACCCTACCGAATTGTCGGCGGCCCGCGCTTTTACGAGCGCGAAGAAACCCGCGATGCGCTCGCCTATTTGAGACTTGTGCGGAACGGTGATGATGACCTCAGCTTCTCACGGATCATCAACAAGCCGCGGCGAGGGTTTGGCGAGAAAACACTGACCGAGCTCAACGTCGTTGCGCGCAAAAACAGCGTCTCTCTAGTGGTAGCAGGTCAACTGATGCTCGAGACGGGCGAGCTGAAAGGCAAAGCCAAGTCAGCCATGACTGTTTTCCTGACGAGCCTTGAGAGATGGTCCCGCGAGGCTCAACACATGAAGCCTGGCGAACTGGCTGAGATGGTTTTGGAAGAAGCGGGCTATACGGATTTTTGGAAGAACTCCAAGGCTGTCCAAGCCCCAGGCAAGCTGGAGAACCTCAAAGAACTGGTGAACGCAGCATCAGAGTTCGACACGCTCGAGGGCTATCTCGATCATGTGAGCCTCGTTGCGGAACGAACCGAAAGCACCGATGAAGGCCAGGTTTGGCTGATGACTTTGCACGCAGCCAAGGGCCTGGAGTTTCCCGTCGTGTTTCTTCCGGGGTGGGAGGAAGACATCTTCCCCTCCAAGAGGAGTTTGGACGAAAACGGCCAAGAAGGCCTCGAGGAAGAGCGGCGCCTGGCTTATGTAGGGATCACGCGCGCGCGGGAAAGTTGCCGGATCAGCTTCGCGGCCAACCGCCAAGTCTATGGACGCTGGCAAAACGCGTTGCCATCGCGGTTTATCGACGAGCTTCCTGAGGACCAGGTCGACGTTCTCTCCGAGGCCGGTCTTTATGGTGTCGCGGCAAGGGAAATGCCGGCGCAGTCGCGCTTTGCTGACCTCGTGCTTGACGAAGACTCCTCGCGTTACACGACGCCGGGCTGGAAGCGCGCCCGTCAGTACGGAGGTATGCGGAACAGCGAACCTGCAATCGAGGCGAGCGCTCGCCTCGTGGCTTCGTCCTCGCCGGGTGAAGCGAGCTATTCCTTGGGCGATCGCGTCAGCCACAAGAAGTTCGGCAACGGAACGGTCATGGCAGCCGATGGAAACAAACTTGAAATCGAATTCGATGACGGAGCCGTCAAGAAGGTGATTGGAAGCTTCCTGACGGCTGCCGACGCTGGCTAACCATCAAGCCTATCATCGAGATCATTTGAGTAAGGAATTCTTTGGGAACTGGTGCCGCCGGGATATTCCTGACTGCGGATCCCACCAGGCGGCACGCCGTTGCGATAGGGCTCGTTCCTATAGTCACGTTCGTCTCGACGGTCGTTGCGGTCATCTCGGTCTCGATGCCGACGGTCGCGGTCATCACCACGATCAAAGTCATGATCATCATAACGACGATAATGGCGGCCATTCCGATCGTAGTAACCGTTACCGTAATGGTAGCCACGCCGATAACTGTTGTTATAGCCATAGCGACGATAGCCATGCCCATAATTCGGGTAATACCGTCCGCGGTTATCATAATACCCGCCATCGAAAGTATAGAACCCTCGAACGCGGCCATGCCGTCCGTAGTCGACGAACCCAATGTAGTCCGTCGCGAACAGATGCCCGCGCCGGTGATAATTCAAATGGATTCGTCCATCCGGATAGATGAAGGGATTGATCACGACCCCTGGCCCGTACGGTCTTACAAACCGGCCATAGGGAAATGCATATCCCCCGATCAGCAGGTTGAAATCGACGTTAGCACCCGATCGGCGGTGATTGGCCTCAGCGGGAAGGGTTGTGAAAGCCAACGTCACACTGGTGGCCAAAGCCGCAGCAAAAGACTTCGCTATCATCGGAGCATCCTTTCCGTTTGCTCGCGAATGGAATTAGCATTCTAATCCGATGATAGCATCTTATTGCTGCGTAAGGCAGGCCGACATGGTGAATCGGTCAACGCGATGGGTTACTCGTGCTAAGACCTTGCCGGCTGAAGACCTTAGTGAGGACCCGCCAGTAACCGACTGGAAAGAGACGCTGAAGAAAGACGGCCATCCGAGCGTCATTTCCAACGATAATGCGCTTAGCACCCCGCTCGGCCCCATCGACAATAATCTCAGCCGCGCGCCGGGGAGGCAAAACGAGCGCTTTGGCAGCTGCTTTCTGGGCCTCTTCTCGTTCTGCTTCGGAAACATCGCCCGATATTTTCGCGTTTTTCGCAATGTTCGTCGAAACGCCGCCTGGATGAACCACGCTCACGCCGACGGACGTGCCCTCCAACTCGTGGCGCAGGGACTCTGAAAAGCCGCGCACGGCAAACTTCGATGCGCAATAAGCGGTTTGGCCTGGCGGCGCGATGATCCCGAACACGGAACTGACGTTAACAATCTGCGCCTTTGGGGCTGCCTTCAGCGCCGGTAGAAACGCACGCGTGAGACTGACCACACCAAAGAGGTTGATCTCAATCAACCAGCGAAAATCCTCCGGGCTGGCTTGTTCAAACATGCCGCCGAGCGCCACGCCCGCATTGTTCAGGAGCAGCGTGATCGGTCCGTGCTCGGATATAACCTCCGCAGCACCCTGCTCCACTGCACGCTCATCCGCCACATCAACGATGCGTGTTGTGATCTTCACGCTGTGCTTAGCCGCTTCTCGAGCGGTTTCTTCGAGATCACTGCCCGTAATGTCGAACAGAGCAAGGTCATAACCTCGCTCCGCACAGAGATAACTTAAGGCCCGTCCGATCCCGCTGCCAGCGCCCGTAATGACAGCGGTACCCTTCGTGCTCACTCAGCGGCCTCAAGCATAGGAGCCACAGCCGTCCGTTGACGGAATTGCAGCACACCATCATCGACCTTACCGAACTGCAAATCCATGTAATCAAGAACGTAGTTCTGGTGGAGCCGCCACGGCCGCTCCGCTCCTTGGCTCGGGAACTGGTCCATCGCGCGCTCAATATAGCCTGACTTCAGATCAATAATCGGAATGGCTTCTGGAGGTGTGTCTCCAAAATCAGGGACGACGATATCCGCGCCTTTTTGTTTGGCCACATCAAGAATCCGGCAGAAATACCGCCAAGTCAGATCCGTTTTCATTGTCCACGAAGCGTTCGTGTACCCCATGGATGCCATGAAGTTTGGTATCTTTGTGAACATCAAACCTTTATAGCTGAAGGTGTCATTCAACTGGATCTGTTCGCCATCGACGAACGCCGGAATGCCGCCCAGAGGAAGGAGCTTCAGCCCCGTCGCTTTGACCACGATGTCCGCTTCTAAAAACGCGCCCGACTTCAGCTGGAGACCCTGTTCCGTAAAGCGCTCAATATGATCGGTGGCCATCGAGGCACGGCCTTCCCGGAGGGCGGTAAAAAGATCACCGTCCGGAACAGCACAAAGGCGCTGATCCCATGGATCATATTTTGGCTTGAAATGAGGATCGATCGGAACACTCTTGCCAAGACCGGCACCAACGCCCTTCAACAGCTGCTTCCTGAACCAGCGAGGATACCGCCGCGCAACCTGGAAGACCAACATAGACAGCAAGATCCTCCGATAGCGAAGGATCTTCCGCGCAACGCCTTTAGGAAACAGTTTGTCCACTGTCTCATACCAAGTGTCGACGGCAGGCACCGAAGCCACATAGGTTGGGCTTCGTTGGAGCATGGTCACGTGGTCAGCCGTTTCCGCCATCGATGGAACAATGGTGACGGCTGTTGCGCCTGATCCCAGGACGACGACCTTCTTACCCGCGTAATCGTAGTCTTCTGGCCAGAATTGGGGGTGCAGGATATCGCCAGCGAATTCGCTTTCACCTTCGAAGCTCGGTGCATGCCCTTGGCTGTAATCATAGTAACCGCAGCACGACATGATATACCGAGCCTGAATACGGTCGACGGATCCATCGCTCCGCTCAATTTTGGCTGTCCAATAGGCCTCATCAGAATTGAACGACAGTTCCGTCACCCGCGTCTGGAACTCGATTTTGTCGTAAACACCAAACTCGCGGGCAGTGTCTTCGATGTAGCTCTTGATCGATGGACCATCAGTCAGTGACTTGGATCCATCCCACGGGCGGAAGGGGTAGCCGAACGTGAACATGTCGCTGTCGGACCTGATTCCGGGATACTTAAAAATATCCCACGTTCCGCCAATCTGGTCACGCGACTCGACGATCCGGTAGGTCATATCGGGCTGGTGGATCGTCAGTCGCGAGGCTGCTCCAATGCCGGAAAGGCCTGCGCCTATCACCAGTACGTCTTCGATGCGGGTCTCGCTCATCATGTCCTCCGCCCTCTTGGGGCATCAATTGTCCTAACCTTCGACGATACCAGGGTTAGAAACTTGCGATACCTAAGAATTTTAATAACGAACATGGATGCACTTTTTGCGCAGGTTGTTGTTGGCGCCCCAGCGCAGCCGTTCGGGAAACCCTTATTGCACCCAGCAAGCGGCCCACCAATCGAGAATCCTCTCGTTATGCACAAACATGAAGCAGTCAGGGTGATAAACACGGGCTCGGCCTGAGCGCAGCCATTTCCTCGGTGGGCACCCTCTGAAGACGGTTGATGATGCGCTCGACCAAGCGTCACAACTTACCAAAGCCACCCGAACATCACCTGCGGCGGCCCGATATTGCAGAAAGCCTTGAGCTGGAGAGCTAAAGCCGTCGTCACCACTCCACCCTTATGGCCGCGACGTTCCATCGCCTTGAAATACGGCGCCTCAACCTGAGACGACGAACGAAGAAAAAGACGACACAATGCAAACGTCGGCCTGGGACTGGTGACAAAACTGACTGGAAGGTCAAAACCCAAGAAACGTTGCGGGAGTTTCTTCCGCCGATCTTGATGAGACCGACAGCAAAGGTTATCCGCCGGATCCTCAGCTGACGGAAAGCGAAGAGGACGAATCAATGGACACGAACACTGATGTCGATGTGAACCGGCAGCCCGACACCACCGTTTCGGTGCAAGATGTGTTCGGAATCTCATCCAACATGACAGTCCCCGCCTTCAAAGACGCAGGCGAGCATGTCCCAGTGCGCGACGAGTCTTACCGCTTTGATCCGCACACCACACTCGCGATTCTCGCGGGCTTTGCCCATAATCGCCGGGTGATGGTGCAAGGTTATCACGGCACGGGTAAGTCCACGCATATCGAGCAAGTGGCCAGCCGTCTGAATTGGCCCTGTGTTCGGATCAACCTCGATAGCCATGTCAGCCGGATCGACATGATCGGCAAAGACGCGATCGTGGTGGAAGACGGAAAACAGATCACGGCTTTCAAAGAAGGCATTCTCCCTTGGGCATTCCAACGCCCTGTCGCGCTTGTTTTTGACGAGTACGACGCCGGCCGCCCCGATGTGATGTTTGTGATCCAGCGCGTGCTCGAGGCTGAAGGTCGATTGACACTCCTTGACCAGAACCGGGTGCTTTCACCGCACGCCTCGTTCCGTCTCTTCGCAACAACAAACACCATCGGCCTTGGTGATACGACCGGTCTTTACCACGGGACACAGCAGATCAACCAAGGCCAGATGGACCGCTGGTCGATCGTCACAACACTGAATTACCTCAGCCACGACGAAGAAACCGAGATCGTGTCAGCGAAACTTCCAAGCTATCAGACCACCGAGGGCCGCGATAAGCTTGACGCCATGGTACGTGTTGCGGACATGACGCGGAATGCTTTGATGGCTGGAGATATCTCCACAGTCATGAGCCCGCGGACCGTGATCAACTGGGCTCAAAACGCTGAGATCTTTAACGATATCGGATACGCCTTCCGGGTCACATTCCTCAACAAGTGTGATGAACTCGAGCGCCCTCTCGTCGCCGAGTTTTATCAGCGCGCCTTCGGCGAGGACCTCCCCGAAGCAAGCCATCTCATCGATGTGGCATAGCGATGACTGACGCCCACTGATCATCAAAAGATTGGTCAGTGGACGCTCTTCTGTCCTCGATAAAGCTTCGCCGCGCACACGCGGCCGCTTACCGGTGCTGACGGGGATCAGATCAGCACCGGATGGACTGCCGTTAGCTATAGCTCGCCGGCGGAGTGAAGTCTTCGGTGATAGAGTACCAAATGAAGCGCCGCCGATAGGACGAGGACTCGCCCATTCCGAATGGGGCGAAGGCCTCCCACACAAGGCAATCTCGAGACGGAGGAGTCGCATCCAAAACACCGTCACGCATATCGAAGAAGTCCGGTGCCGGAGCAGTGAAGTTCATGCCGCCCACGAGATCTGCCATCAAGGCCGCCAGCCAAGGCCTTCCAACGAAACGCTTTGCATACGTATGATTTGAACCATCCGACAGCGTCGCAAAACCCAAGTTTCTGAAGCCGTTGCCATCCCAATGCGAGATATTATATCTTTTTCTTGACGGTTTCCACAATTTCACCCCCCAATAAAAAGTGAGAGCGGCTCGGCACATCGTGTACATTTGCCATTAATTCGTTCCTATAATGATTATCAATAATTAATTATAACTTTACACTGATTTTCTTATTAGTGATTATTATTTTCTGATTCAAGGCGAACAAGGGCTAACAAAACTGCATGATATCGCCGCACGCGACAATCTTGTCATTCCACAACCCAAACGGGATCGTAGCAATCAAGACATCATGCGCACGCGGCGCACTCGCGGGTGCGCTCCTTTTTAGTTCGCCGGCTCAGGCTCAATACGCGGTTCAAGTCGTCCCGAACGAGCTAAAAGAGCGTATCGCCAACCATTACATCGTCGTCTTTGATGATAGTGTTTCGTCGGCAGGCGTCGAGGCACGCTCCAAAGACATTACGGCATTTGCTGCCGGTGAACGGACACGCGTCTTTAAAACTGCATTACACGGATTTTCGGTGCGCATGGCACCTGATCGAGCTGAACGTTTGCAAGCTCGGTTTCCTGAGATTGCCTAAGTCGAGGCTGATGGGCTGATGTTCGCGAACCAGGCGTTTTCGCAGCGCCGCCCGGGAGCAGAACAATCGGATCAGATCATCTCGTATGGTGTACCGATTGTCGGTGGCCCGTTCTCAGGTGCGACGGGACGCGCCAGGTTCATCGATACCGGCATTGATCTTGATCACCCCGATCCCAATGTCGACGTCGCCAACAGCGTAAACTTTGCTCGGGGCCTCAGTCCCGATGACACCAATGGGCACGGTACCCACGTGGCCGGAACAATCGGCGCCATCGATAATGACTTTGGGGTGCTTGGTGTTACGCCAGGAGCGCTCGTCGTGGCGGTCCGTACCCTAGGCCGTTTCGGGTCGGGTTCGACTTCGGACGTGATCGCCGGCGTCGATTATGTGGCAGCAAACGCAGATCCGTCCGCTGACGTGGCCAACATGAGCCTCGGTGGCGGCGCCAGCGAGGCGCTAGACGATGCGGTCCGCGCGGCAGCTGACCTGGGAATTCGCTTTGCGCTTGCCGCGGGCAACAGCAGCACGGATGCGAACAATCAATCTCCTGGTCGCGTCGAACATCCAAACGTCTATACAGTGTCAGCATCAGACGAGAATAACGAGTTTGCGAGCTTCTCTAACTTCGGGAACCCGCCCATCGAATGCGCCGCACCCGGTGTATCCATCCCGTCAACGTACCGCAATGGCGGGTATGCAACGTTGAGCGGCACATCGATGTCGTCACCTCATGTCGCCGCACTGCTTCTTATTGGTGTTCCCCTGCCTGGACCAACAGTGACTGGTGATCCGGATGGTAATCCGGACTACATTTGCCGGCTCTGATAAGACTGAGGTTTGAAAACTCTTTGGGACTCGTCGGCAGACGAGCCCTAATTGTTCAAACCGATCTCACCCGCGATGCCATCGCCGAACATTGACCACCTGTTGAACGCGATCTCACACAAAGCATAGATGTCACTTGCGATACGTGTGCATTATAACGTCGTGGGAGCAGGACAGCGAAGCGGCTTTCGCGCGCGGCGATGTACTCACAAGCCTAATCAGCAGACTCATTGTCTTGAGCCTGACTGATCGCCTCTTCCATGGACGGAAAATATGAGCGATCGAAGCCAAAGTTCACGAGATAACTTGCGCCAGATTCCGTCGTCCTGATCATCGACATGAAATCGTCACCAGGCTCTTCGAGGAAAGTCAGCCAACCGGTCGGCTCACCCGTGTTCACGTTGATCACGCGCCCCTCCATGACGACACGGACATTGGACGTCTCGAAGAGCTCTTCGATGTAATCGTTGTAGAATCGGACATAGCCGGCCTTCTGCCGCTCACTGAAGGGTTTCTGTCGCTGATACTCAAAGTCCTCTAGCCCGTCGAAAAAACTTTCTTCTTGGGCGCGCTCGGTCAAAACTCGATTGACGGCGACCATATCCCGAAGCGCACCACGTTTGTTGAAGCTATGGTCTTTGATTGATGGTAATTCTGTCCGTGTGGGATCATAAATCACAAGATCAACACCCGCAAAATCGACACCTAACTCCGTCGACTGATCTCCTAGAGCTTCATCACCAGACAGAAGATACCAGACAGCACGATCTTCGGAGGCCGTCAGCAGAGTGGTCCGGTTGAACAGAATATCTTCAAGCTCCCGACTCTCATCGATAGCGAATTGCCCAAAGATCATCTGCTGCTTTTGCCCATCTTTCTTGAGCTCCGCCCCCATCTCTTCGACAGAAAGAACCGTCCCGCCGGGTATCTGCGGACGCGCACCACCGGCGCCGCTTTCCGCTTGCGCGGCGCCATCAGCGACGAAGACGACGGCAAAAAAGATCGCAAAGATCAAAGGAAGAGCCAGGCTAGATCTCTCAGTACCAGAACGCAGGGGCGTTGAAGCAAGGGGGCCTATTGTGTCAGAAAGCCAGCCTGAAAAGAAGAAGTCACGGCCATGGTACCTAACATGGCGCGCGATCCCGGCGTTTTTGGGGGTCAATCTCCTTTTGATTTTGATCATTCCGTCAGAGGAGCGAGTCGCGAGCAAACGAGCAGATAAAGTCTATGATTACTGCACGGATGAAAGAGCGACACGTAGGGACGGTGAACTTAGCGAAAGTGATCTCCAGACATGTTCGTGCGTTCGGGATGTCTTCAAGAAAGAGCTCTTGGATGGGGCTGATCCAAAGTCATTCACGGGTTTCGGGTATGCGACAGTCGAGTATGCGTGTTCGATGGATGCACTGTACAAAGACATTAAAACACTGACGCCGCGCACCGTCGAGGATTTGTGTGGTGACGCTTGCGATAACACCCCCGAACTTCGCAAGAGAATGGAGGCGATCCTCAACGAGACGTCAGTCCAAAGCGCAACGAATGCTCAGTCCACATTGCGCCGCCCCATCCAGACACCGACGAAGCCGAGCACAGGCATCCATGGCCGCGTCGAGCAGGGTGACTACGTCTGGTCAGACAGTTTTATCTACGACGAGGTTGCTCTTTTCCGCTATAGCGTGGCCCTTCGCCAAGCCTTCAATGAGCAATGTCCGGCAGCGATCACTCCGGAAGAGGAAGCGCAAACTGATTACTTACTTGGTGCACTGAAGGGTTCGGAAGTCATCGCCGTGATGCAAGGCCGAAAGCCGCTGAATGTCGAGGAAGCATTAGCAGCTGCGATCGCTGACCCTGCCATCTTGGCGACGTCCCGGAGCCAGCTGCAAAATCTCGTGAAAGAGCAGAGCTGTAGCGGGCCTCAGGTCCAAGGGACCGCAACCAATGTTGCGCGCATACTTTCGGGCCGTCGTCCCGTTTACGGAGCCAGCATTGCGCGCTCGACGTTGGTTGTTGAGAAGGAAGTGCCGGTTGAGCAAAAGCACGCTTACGATGACACAGGCGATGTCGCGTTGACCTCACGCGGTGCGCGCCAACTGGACCGGGATTATCGTGAAGCCAATCGACGTGGTCTGACGGTCATCGAATGCCACTATGATGAGAAGCCAAACGATGAGTATTATGATGTTCAGTACTATTTGGGGCATCAGCCCTCTCTCAACGATTGGCTTTCAGATTCCCGACTTTGGAAATGGCTTCCAAAGTGTTGCCCAGCGGAACCTGACGAGAGCAAACGGTCGAGAGTACACCCATCCGTTCACGACCTTCGGATCGCCAAGGCTCGAATGCCCCGCCCGCTTAGATCCGGCCATGGGAAGCAAGCGGATCTACGCGCCTCGTCCAGGCGTCGATGATGTCCCGCCGAGCGATGCTCCGGTGCCGACCGACCCTGAGATCGTCAAAAAGCGCGCATTCACGCTCTATGATTATGGTCAGTCGCCGGAGAACTTCGTCCCCCCTATTCCCAACGACCTGCCAAAGAACACTCTGCACCTTGTGATGGACAAGAATGCGGCAGGGTCTCTCAGCGCCATCGAAGTGCAAAACTTTGGTCCGTGGTCACTCACGCGGGAGTACCCAAACGGGTCTGAAAAGCAAAACCTGCTCAACGAAGACCTGAGTGCAATTTCGAAAGAGAAGCCTCGGGTGATTGTTTGTAAGTACCTGTCACAGCAGCGGGGTGTGACCAACGTCTCCCGGCATTGGTACCAGAACGAACCGAATGCCGCTGATCCTGATCGGCTTAGGGGTCGGATGTCGGATCATCCTGTTCTGGTGATCAGCGGGGTGCGCGAGACCTGCAGTGCTTCCTACGATCAATAGGTGACGATACGGCGGCCGACAGCTTAGCGGCGCTTCTTTCATAGGACTGTGAACGTGTCCCCGGCAGGACTCGAACCTGCTACCTACAGATTAGGAATCTTGCCGATTACAAACAAAATCAATGACTTAGCCGTCTGGTTCTTTATTTGTACACCCTAATGAATTCAGTACCTTAGGGTGCTCCTGTCTAACGTTTCTCCACCCAACTAGCCCGTCCATCAGGGGACGCATCAACACTCATCCCCTGACAGAATTCGACTCATGCGGCTTCGTCAAAACGCCAATTGTCAGCATGCACGGAGAAAATACGCTGCCCAGGCGTTTCGAGAGTTTTGTCAAGCTGTGCCAGGCGACCGACAGCCTCTTTAATCGCCCCATGCTCGCAAAAGCCTAGATAGAGCGTGCGTAGAGCCGCGGCGGCAGGTCCAGTAATCTTGACCTCTCCTCGTTCCCATCGCCCAACTGTCAGCTCTGTGACACCAAGATAAGCTGACACCAACTTCTGCGTAAGATCCATCTCTCTCCTGAGAAAACGAAACTCTTTTGCAGCCAATGGTGCGTTATCTCCAGCAATGGTTCTTCCGATCGCTGCATGCAACCCGTCTATGTCGAAGTAAGAAATTGTTTCTCCGTACCTTGAATTTCTGACTTCAAAACCATTTACGAGCCACACATTATCCAAGCCACAAGCTTTGTAATGATGTAGATCGGTCATGATATCTACGTCCTCCGTTTAATCGCGGTAACGACTACCAACTGATCTGGCCAATCAATTGCCGTCACCACTTCGATTTCTGCCCCAGCTGCCCGATGAACCATACAGACTTTCCAATCACCATTGATTGAGTCCCATTGCGGAACATCGAGCACCGTCCCTTTTCGAAGCGTCGTCATGACAAGCCTCGTAGTAATTTCTCGTTCTTCCATCCTCTCTGTTGCGTGCTTAGTAAGGTGCACGCGCGACGAATCTTCTGCGATCGCTCGAACCTTCGTTCGAGCCATTGCTTTGGTTAACTTGTCCGACTCATCTTCAGGAGCGCCAAGCTTCACGACATTCGTCATGAACCTATCACTATGATAGGTAGTGCCTATTGACAAGGAGTGAATATCTTTGACCTCAGTTCTACGTGAATTCGAAGAAATTTGCCTCGGCTGAAGGACGCCGATGATATAGCAAAGAGGCCGTTTAGCAGGTTCAAAACGGGAACATAGTTTTCGAATGAAATGTCTAGCAAATTGTCTAACGCTCGATATTAGAACTCTTTGAAATCGTCTATCTCGTTGATTTTACTGGTGTCCCCGGCAGGACTCGAACCTGCTACCTACAGATTAGGAATCTGTCGCTCTATCCTGATGAGCTACGGGGACGACGAGACGCGGCTATAGACCGATCTCGCCTCGGCGTCACCCTTAGTGAATTACTGGCCTGCGAACTGGGTGTCCGTGTTGTAAAGCGCGAAAAGCTCAGGGCGATCGAGAGAGTTCACGAGCTGCTCCATCATATCGGCCTGACAAGCAACGACAGTTGCGTGCGAAGAACGCGAGGCAATCGTACCGTCATTACAAGCTGAACGTACACGGCGCGTCAGAGTTTCATAAACACGCTCTGTACCCGCACGGGTTTCAAAGTCTTGTGAACTCAAGCGAACAGTCACGTCCTGTGCTGAAGCCGAGGCAAGCGAAATCATGGCGGCAGTGGCAGCCGCAAGAAGAGTCTTTGTCATTGGTCTTTTATCCCTCGTTGATGAACAACAGTCGATTGGTGGAACTGGCGCATTACTCGCTCTACTGAACAAGATTTGCGCTCTCTGTTGGTATTAAAGATAGAGCCGATGTTGCGGCGCGCAATAGTCAGTCGGCGTAGTCTTCGAAATAGTCTTTATAGACGTCGTGCATCTGTGAGTATGGAACGATATGATGTGCAGATATTATCACATCACAGAGAAAATTTTTTGATGAGGAGGTGGGTGATACTCTGATCAGGACGACTGAAAATGGTCCCAACCTTCTACTTTTATTGGAATTTCTTGACCATCTCCCGCGACAACCTGGACTTGACCAGGCATCAATTCCGACATGACGGTTCCAATGCGGGTGAGCCGCAATTCCTTCCTTGCTCGGTTTTGGACATGATCGATATCACTGGGATCAATAGTAAAGAGAGCCTGATAGTCATCACCGCCGGTCAAAAGCTCTTCCAATCGCCCGGCAGCACGTGCTTCCTCCCCCAAAGACGACAGCGGAACAGAGTCGGCTTGGATTTGAATGCCCAAGCCACTGGTCTTTGCCAAATGCCCGGCATCAGCAATCAGTCCATCTGAAACATCCAGCGCCCCACTTGCATATTGTGCTATAAGATCGTGTGCAGACCATGCAATATTCGGGACCCTGTAGGGTAAGGCAGCCAAATCATTCGCTGGCGGGTTGGCTTTCGCCGCCTCAAGGCCCAGGAGGCCATCACCAATGCTCCCCGTCACCATGAGGGCATCGCCTGCCTTGGCCCCATCACGGCCGATGATCCCGCGAGGCCCGGGCCTGCCAAACATAGTGACACTGATCATCAAAACCGGCCCTGACGTTGTGTCACCGCCTAAGAGCGACAAGCCGAAAAGATCATGCTCGACCTTCAGGCCAGCCGCGAAGCTCTCAATTGCAGCGGCACCAAGGGCCTTTGGGCAGACCAGCCCCAAAAGGTAAGCCGTGGGCTGAGCACCTTTAGCGATCACATCGGACATGTTCACGCGAAGCGCTTTACGCGCAACCAAATCGATAGGATCAGTCGGCAGAAAGTGGACACCCTCGACCAGAACGTCCTTCGTAATCACCTCGCCTGCTCGTTCAGCCACATCATCGGTGAGTCCCCGTGCGCCTGGTCCAGCGAGCGGAGCAAAATGGCGGGCGATGAGGTCGAACTCACCCATCAGCGATCAGGCGAACTCGTCCGCCCGCGCCTCGCGCCCGCAGGCTTCCAGCACAGCATTGATGAATTTCGGCTCACTCTCACCCTCACCGAAAAAGTCCGACGAGATTTCGACATACTCGTCGATCACGACCTTGGCGGGGACATCGGCGCGCCGGACAAGCTCATAAGTCCCGCACCGCAAGATCGCCCGCGCTGTTGCATCGAGCCTTTTCAAAGTCCAACCTTGGGCAAGGTTGCGTGCGAGCAGGGGATCAATCGGACGCTGCGCATCGACGACGCCGCGCACCAGGTCGCCGAAAAACTCATCATCAGCCTGACGAATAGCAGCACCGTCGAGCTCTCCGCCCAAGCGATGGTTTTGAAACTCACGGATGATCGCTTCCGAACCCGAGCCAGACTGCTCCATCTGGTAAAGGGCCTGAACCGCGGCAAGGCGGGCCATGGTGCGGCCATCGCGCCGGGCTTTGGCGTAAGTGTCAGCGCTCATTATGAATGATCCATGTCTCGGAGAAAGGCTTCGAAGTCCTTCGCCTCCGTGAAATTGCGGTAGACGCTCGCATAACGAACGAAAGCCACGTCGTCGATCTCTCTGAGAGCTTGCATGACATGTTGACCGATTGTGCGACTGGTGACCTCAGTCTCGCCAGATTGCTCCAGTGTACGGACAATGCTGGAGACAGTCCTATCAATCGCTTCTTGGTCGATATCGCGTTTGCGTGTTGCAATTTGGATGGAGCGCTGCAGCTTCTCGCGATCAAAGGGCGCTTTCCGGCCCGATGATTTGAGAACCACGAGTTCGCGAAGCTGCACCCGCTCAAAGGTTGTGAAACGCGCGCCGCAAGAATTGCAAAGACGCCTGCGCCGGATTGCGGCGCCGTCATCGGCGGGCCGCGAATCCTTCACTTGCGTGTCTTCGCCGGAGCAAAACGGGCATCTCATACTTTGCGAGATAGACGCTTCCGCGGCTGTTTAAAAGTAAGCGCTGAAAGCGTCTTTCAGCCTCCGTAAATGGGGAACCGCCCTGTCAGGGCCTCAACCTCGCTGCGAACATTGTTTTCAAGCTCAGTTGTGTCCCCGCCTGCAGCGAGACCATCGAGAATTTCGACCATCATGCGGCCGGTCTGCTGGAATTCAGCCACGCCGAAGCCGCGGCTGGTGCCAGCCGGTGTGCCCACACGAATACCCGATGTGATGGCTGGCTTCTCAGGATCATTCGGTACGCCATTCTTGTTGCAGGTCATCCCCGCCCGCTCGAGCGCCTCTTCGGCTGCGTTGCCTTTGACGCCTTTAGGGCGAAGGTCGACCAAGATGACGTGGCTGTCCGTTCCGCCGGACACAACCGCGTAGCCGCCTTCCATCAGGACTGCTGAGAGAGCCTTCGCGTTCTCGATCACTTGTTTGGTATAAAGTTTATACTCAGGCGTCAGTGCCTCACCAAAAGCCGCAGCCTTGCCAGCGATCACGTGCATCAGCGGACCACCCTGGATCCCCGGGAAGAGAGCTGAGCGGTACTTTTTCGCGAGGTCCTTATCATTGGTCAGAATGATCCCGCCGCGCGGACCACGGAGTGTTTTGTGAGTCGTCGACGTCACGGCATGGGCGTGGGGCAGCGGCGATGGATAATGACCACCAGCAACAAGCCCGGAGAAGTGCGCCATGTCGACCATGAAATACGCGCCCACCTCATCGGCAATGGCCCGGAACGCCGCAAAGTCAATAATCCGGCTGTAGGCTGAACCGCCAGCAATCAGAAGGTCGGGGCGTTCCTCGAGCGCGCGGTCGCGCACCTGGTCCATATCGATAAGGTGATCATCCTCGCGAACACCGTAGTGGACAGCGTCGAACCATTTGCCCGATTGGTTGACCTTAGCGCCGTGGGTGAGGTGCCCACCAGCCGCAAGATCGAGCCCCATGATCTTTGCACCAGGTTTGATCAGTGCCATGAAGACAGCCTGGTTGGCCTGGCTGCCAGAATGCGGTTGAACGATCGCCTCTTCGCAATGGAACAAACGTTTGGCGCGATCGATGGCGAGGCGTTCCACCTCATCAACAAATTCGCATCCACCGTAATAACGACGACCGGGATAACCTTCGGCGTATTTGTTGGTCAGCACTGATCCTTGCGCCTCAAGAACTGCTTGGCTGACAATGTTTTCCGAAGCGATCAGCTCAATTTGCTTTTGCTGTCGATCAAGCTCCTTGCTCATGATCGCATGGAGCTGAGCGTCCGTCTCTGACAGCGGCTTTTCAAAATCGAAGCCTTCTGAACCAGCATCCGTAGCGATTGTGTTTTCCACAGGCGAAA
>CAWUIJ010000055.1:0-17012 GCA_963922235.1 uncultured Parvularcula sp.
TTGATTTCCGGACGATCCGCAAGAAGCCCTTTTCGGTCTATCTCGTGGTCCAGCCACTGATGGTGAAGCCGCTGGCGCCGCTGATCCGGCTCTTCTTCTCCGATCTTCTCTCCGCCATGCAGGAAAAGGATCCCGGGCCGGACGAGCCCTGGCCCGTGATGATCATGCTCGACGAGTTCAACCGCCTGGGCAAGATGCCGATCGTGGTCGAGAGCATCGAGACCCTGCGGACCTATCGCGGCCATTTGGCCGTGGTCACCCAGACCATTCCCGCCCTCGATGAAATCTATGGCGAGAACACCCGCCGCGCCCTGCAGGGCAATGCGGGCGTGAAGCTTTACCTGACGCCTTCAGATGAGAAGACCGTCGAGGAGCTGAGCAAGGCGGTCGGCAAGACCACGAAGACCGTGGTCACGCGGTCCCAGTCCATTGGCAAGAACCCCTTTGAAGGGCGCAGCCAATCCACACGGACCGAAGAAAGCTCTTTGTTACCCGAAGATGAAGCGCGCCGCCTGCCGCTCGACGAGATCGTCATGGTCATCGACGCGCAAATGCCGGTCCGTGCAAAGCGGATCCAGTATTTTGACGACCGGTTGTTCAAGGCGATCCATGCGGCCCAGACGGGCGAGTTGCCGTTTCCGAAGCCGGGAGGAGGGGGCGCGCAGGGCACGCTGCCGTTGAGCATGCGCGCCATGCCGATGTCTCCGCCACCGGACGGGTCAGGCGGATCCGAGGCCGCCCGCGAGGCTGCTGATGGCAAATCTTCAGGGCAAACCCATGTCGCCCCAAAGAAGACTGCGCCTGTCGTTCAAGCTGTGATCGCAGAGGAACAACGACAGATGGAGATGGATTTTGCGGCGCAGGTGCGTTCTGATGATCCTATAAGGGAGGAGGGAGACGATCAGCTAAGGACCGCCGTGGATCGGTTGGGCGAGCTGGAGTCGAATATGAGAGAAAGGCTTTGAGGCGGTTGGTGGGTCTTTGGGGGAATGATATCTTGAAAATACGAAGGTAGAAAAGACGCAACGAGAACTGTATGGCAACACTTTCAGATACCAGTATCATGTTGCAAAAAATATAACTGCACCGAATGGGCTGAATGTGGCTCACTGTGCTTTCTGTATTGAGGATATCCGGCGGTTTTTGGGAGTGAAGCAGACAGCATGTATTACCTTGATGGCCTGGCGAGCTGGCCAATGCGTCCGGAAGCCAAAGACGCACTCATAGAAGCACTGGCCCAACCCGGAAATGTGAACTCCAATCACGTTGCCGGCTGGCAGGCCAGCAGTCTCTACGAAAAAGGAAGAAGGTTTGTCGCTGATCTCATCGGCGCTGCGCCGAACGAGATATTCATAACCTCCGGCGCCACGGAGGCAAATGCGCTCGCGATCATAGGGGCTGCGCGCACCCTTGCGGGTCAGGTTCCAAGTAGAAACAAAATCATTCTGTCCGCGCTGGAACACGACGCGGTTCGACGTCCTGCAGAAGCGCTGCGCGAGCTGGGCTTCGAGGTTCCGGTGTGTCCTGTCGGAGCAAGTGGTTCGATTTGCCTGGAAAGTTTGGAAGCTCTTTTAGGCGAGACCACACTGCTCGTCAGCACGATGCTTGCAAGTAATTTGACAGGTGTGATCCAACCAATTGAAAAGATAAGTGAAATGGCGCATGCAGTCGGTGCGCTCATGCATGTCGATGCTGCACAGGCAGCGGGCAAGCATCCGATCGACGTATTCGATCTCGGCGCCGACTACCTCAGCTTGTCGGCTCACAAATTTGGGGGACCACAGGGTGTCGGTGCACTGTTCGTTGCCGCCAACGCCCCAAAGCCATCCGAGCTGACATCCGCAAGACCGTTGGAAGAGCACCTGAGCGGAACGCAACCTGCCGCGATGGTCGCGTCGATGGGCCGTGCAGCCGAGATATCGGCTCAGAACATGGCGCGAGAGTCCGTCCACAGCAGGGGTCTGATAACCATGTTCGAAGAGCAACTCTCTGGCAACGGATTGCGAGTGGAGCGGCTTTTCCCATCAAGTCCGGCGGTTCCCGGGGCCGCCGCGTTCATTATCGACACGCCGGCGAGCTCAGATCTGATCGACAGTCTGAACACCAAAGTATGTCTTTCGAACGCGTCTGCCTGCCATTCCGGTTCTTTGCAGCCTTCACCGGTTCTTTCCGCGCTGCATCTCACTCATGACGAGCAGAAACGCTTCCTGCGCATAGGTGTCGGGTGGTGGCTTTCTGAAGACGATATTGGCTCGGCGACGGCGATCATGGCCGGCGCAGTGGAGAAAGTCCTCCTTGCTACTGGTGAGCTTCACCAGTAGCATAGGCTTATGGCCGATGTATTTGACAATTGGTCCGGCAAACCGCAATTCGCCGGGCACGAAACATTCCCGCTGCGCATCCTTTGGTTGCGCAAAGCATATGACGCGGTTCGAGGTGGCGCCCCGCTGACGGTGTTCAAGGACGACGAAGCCATCTCCCGGTTCGGCGTTGGCCGAAACATGGCTGTTTCGATGCGATTTTGGGCGCAAGCTGCGGAAGTAATCCAACTCGACGGCAAGGAGCTAAAGCCCGACGATTTGGGTGACCTGCTCTTCGGCGAGAATGGATTTGACCCTTTTCTGGAGCATCCAACCTCACTGTGGCTCATCCATTGGAAGCTTGCATCGGTACCGGAGCACACCACAACTTTCTACTATTGTTTCAACGGGTTATTTGGCCATGAGTTTCGATCGACGGATTTGGTGGATGCCATCGAGAAGTTGATTGAGCAAAAGGGATGGCGTGGTGCTCACAAGACCATCCAGAACGACGTCACGGTCTTTCTGCGGAGCTACTGCAGCCGACCGAGCGGGGCGATGGATGACGCTGCGGAACCCTTGCTGGCTGAACTGGCATTGATCCAGGAAACTGGCTCGAGTGGATGGTACGAATTCTCGGTTGGCCCAAAGCCGAACCTTCACGACGCCCTCTTCGCCTACGCCTTGGACGCCTACTGGACTCGGGCGCACGACAACCGCGCGACGCTCGCTGCGGAATTGATCTGCCACGACGCCGGCAGTCCCGGACGGGTGTTCAAGATGGACGAAGACAGCGTCATCGAGCGGCTGATGCGGATCGACGAAAGCACTGGTGGTGCCTTCGTCTGGACGGATACGGCTGGCCTGCGACAGGTCCAACGCAATCGGCGTCCTCACACGGATGCTCTGCTGCAAAGCGCATTTGGCGAGATCGCGCGCCGCGGAAAGGTTGCATGATATGGTGCCTGATACGCTCTCAGACAAAGTCAGACTAAACGGCCGGTTCGTGCGAAGTGCACGGATCGACATGGACCTGACCGGGACTCCGCCCCTTCAAGGCTATGTTCTCCAGGCCAGTACCGAAAAATCGCTCCTCGCGATGGCCGCATCGCTATCGGAGGGAGCACAAAGCGCTTTTACCTGGACCGGACCCTACGGCGGCGGCAAGTCGAGTACAGCACTGCTTTTGGGTAACCTCGTTGCCGGTTCCAAGGAAGGAAAGTCTCTCGCTCGGAAGATCGCCGGGCCGAAACTGTCAAAGGCAATTGAGAAAGCCTTCGATCCCCGCTTGGGCAATTGGACCGTTATTCCGGTTACCGGAAGCCGTGTTAGCCTCAGACAGGCGGTCGCCGAGAAAATCGCAGAGCGATACAGGTGGACCCGCGCACAAAAGGAACGCGCGACCAAGAGCGACGGCCAACTCATCCAAGACATATCTGAGCACGCCAGTCAGGGACCAATTGTTCTGGTTCTGGATGAATTGGGAAAGTTCCTCGAAGCCGCGGCCGATAAAGACCACGATGCGCACCTCCTACAGGATCTGGCTGAGGTAAGTGCCAGAAGCGACGGTCGTTTCGTTGTGATCGGAATCTTGCATCAGGCATTTGAGGCATATGCGGACAAGCTCGCTTCGAGCGCCCGTCTCGAATGGGCCAAGATCCAGGGGCGGTTCCAGGATCTGTCCTTCCTTTCTGCAAGTGATGAGACGGTCAGGTTGCTCGGGCGGGCAATCGATACGGATGAGAACCCTGGCACAGCGGAAGCGCAGGCAAGAAGTTTGGCCACATTCGTCGCCTCAAATCGACCTACGGACGAAGCAGAGCTGACCGAGGCGCTTGCGCAGACCTGGCCTTTGAACCCGATTTGCGCCTTGTTGCTTGGCGGGATCACACGCCGAAGTTTTGGTCAGAACGAGCGCAGCATCTTCGGATTCCTGGCGTCCGAAGAACCCGGGGGGTTTCGCGAATTCCTGAAGTCGACACCGGCAACCTCAGGGGAAACCTTCGACCCCGATCGTCTCTGGGACTATCTTCAGTCGAACTTTGGTCTTGCTCTTGCGGCTGGTCCGTTGGGGTCGCAGATGACGCTCGCGGCGGAGGCAATCGAGAAAGCGAACGTGCTCGGAACCGACCTGCACGTGAGGCTGGCGAAGTCAGCCGCGCTCATTGAGATCTTCAAGAACGGGACTGGGTTGGCCGTCGACCAAGACGCCCTTTTGATCGCAGTTCCGGGGAGCAGCGTCTCTGATATCACGGGTGCACTCGATGAGCTATGTGACTGGGGAGTTTTGCTTCGCCAGAAGCGCGTGGGTGGGTATGCGCTATTCTCCGGCAGCGATTTTGACCTCGATGCGGCTCTTGAGAGATTTGGCGGTCGGACCACCTCCTCAGATCTTTCCCAAGTCGCCGCAAAAGCCGGCTTCGACCACATTGTCGCTAAACGACATTACTTCGATTGCGGCGTTCTGCGAACCTTTGCGTTGCACGTAGAGTGCCTGGGTGAGCAATTCGATCCAAATGAGTTCAAGCGTACCGTAGGTCGCAAGGCGTCGGCAGTTAGTGGTGTCATGGTGATGGCCATCGCGCCCCAAGACGCGCGCTCGCCAGACATCGAAGCGATGATGGATGAGATTGTTCGGATTCTAAGGCGTACGGGCGTCGTGAGCGCAGTCTCTTTGGTCGGAGATGGGAAGCGCTTGATCGAAGATGCAGGCGACCTGGCGGCGTTGTCTCAAGTTCAAAAGCAAGTGCCGCAGATAGCCGGAGATAGGATCGCGCGACGGGGAATCCGTGCGCGTGAGGCATTGCTGCGCAATCGCTCGAATGTCGAACTCCAGCGCCTGATGCTGTTGAGCCAATGGCAAATCCTTGGAGCAAACGACTCCGAGATGGTGCTCTCCCTGTCCGCCGCTGCATCGCGCTTGGCTGCCACTGCCTATCATTCGACACCAATCATTCACAGCGAGCTGCTGCAAAAGGACAGACCTTCCTCGAGTGCTGCGGCCGCCCTTCGAGCCCTCTGCCATGCCATGGTGAAAAGCCCGGATCAGAAAAACCTTGGCTTCGAAGGGTTTCCCGCTGCATTCGGTCTCTACCTCACAACCCTGGCCCCGAATGGTCTGCACCGAAAATCCAAGTCGGGCTACGGTTTTTCTGACCCAGATAGGACCATGACCGGTGCTTCCCTGAAGCCAGCCTGGAAGGTCTTGCTCTCGAAAAAGGAGCAGTCGCTAGCGGAAGTCTATGAGGTCTGGCGGGGCGTGCCCTTTGGCATGAAGATTGGCGTGATGCCGGTTTTAGCGCTCGCATTCATGCTCGCAAATCGGCAGGCCTATGCTGTCTACCAAGACGGTCGCTTTGTGGCGGATCTCGATGACATCTTTGTCGACAGGATGCTTCAGGATCCTTCGGCCATTGTGCTGCGGCCCGCTGGACGTTCTGAGCACCATCTAGCGTTCCTATCCCAGCTTGCGGAAGGGCTGGGCCTGTCCGATGCATCTGCACTTACCGTTGCAAGCGCGGCCTTCCAGCGGATCGAGGCTTTGAGCGACTTTGCCAAGCGCACCAATCTCGTCTCTGCCGACACGCGAAAGATACGCGATGCAATCCGGCACGCAGACGATCCTGAAACACTGCTCTTCGAAACGCTTCCCGACCTGAATATCAAAGGTGATCTAGTTGAAAAGATCGTCGCTGCGATTGAAGAGTGTGAGGCTGCCTATGATGGCCTCGCCAAAGATCTGCGACATGTGTTGGCGCATTCCATCGGAGTTCCGAGTGACACCTTTGCCGGAAGCCTTGAGCGCGCAGAGTCCATTAAGGGATTGAGCTCAGACCTGAAGTTCGAGGCTTTTGCGGCGCGTGTTGGGGAGATTGAAGCCGGGACCGGCAGCCTGGAGGCAGTGGCCGGAACTCTGCAACCGAAGCCCATGCGCGACTGGTCCGACCGCAACCGCGAAGGAGCCTTGTCTGAGGTAGCGAGGCTTGGGCGCCGCTTCAGGCAGGCCGAAGCAGTGGCGTTGATGCGCGACCGAAAATCAAACACGGAAGCGATCGCTCTCATTGTGGGCGTCGATCCGAAGCAGCCGCCAATCCTTCAGAGTTTCGAACTGAGCGAAAACGAAAAAGAGACGGCAAGTAAGCTTGCGGACCAGATCATTCGGAATCTTGGCCAAAGTGAACATGGGCATGAGCTCGCGTTGGCGGCTCTCGCTCGGGCTGTTGCCGCGCTCACCGACAATATGGACAAGATTGAAGCATGACCAACGAACGACACATACTCGGGATATCGGGCGGCCGCGATAGTGCGGCCTTGGCCGTCTATATGCGCCAGAACCACCCCGACATCGACATGGAGTACTTCTTCACTGACACAGGGAAGGAACTACCAGAGGTCTATGACTTTCTGAACAGGCTCGAGGGGTTCCTTGGCAAGCGGATCAATCGGCTGAACCCAGATCGGGATTTCGATTTCTGGCTGGCAGAGTATGGGCATTTCCTACCGTCGGCCAAGACCCGTTGGTGTACCCGGCAGCTAAAGCTGAGGCCGTTGAACCTGTGGCTGCGCGAGGATCTGGATAAGGGTGTCGTGGTTCACTCCTATGTCGCAATTCGTGCCGATGAACCAAATCGGGCCGGCTACAAGTCACAGCATCCAAACATGAAGGTGAGTTTTCCTCTGCGAGACGCTGGCATCGACAAGACCGGTGTGGTCGATTTGCTGAAAGACACCGACATCGGCGAGCCAGAATACTACCGCTGGCGGTCCAGGTCCGGGTGCACCTTCTGCTTCTTTCAACAGAAGATTGAGTGGGTGCGGTTGATGGAAGAGCATCCAAAGGCATTTGAAGAAGCCCGAGCCTACGAGAAGACGGCTGAGGAACACGGCTCCCCCTTTACTTGGAGCGATGGCGAAAGCCTCGACGATCTCGCCAAACCTGAACGTGTCGAGGCGATCAAGGCGGACTACGAAAAGCGCCGGGCCCGCGCCATGCGCGCCGTGCGGCCCAACCCACTGTCAGCGCGCTCCGAGCCGTCGATCGACGAGATTTTTGGTGTCTTTGAGGGAAATTCTTGTGTTGTTTGCCACAAATGAATGACCATGATGTGTCCTGGAAAGCCTACATAATACTGAGCACATTCTGACTATGGTAGTTGACTTAACCGAATTGGAAGATTTTGCGGCTGCCGCTGCAGCCAACATTGCCAGGTTCGAGGTGAAATTCGTTTTGTCACCGACACTGATGGCCAAGGATCCATTTTGCATCGAAAGCCTCGACTGGGACTACATTCCCTACGGCGACGATCAGATTGAAAAAGTTCCTGAAAACAATCGGGGTATATATGCATTCTGCATATGCCAAGAAAGCGATGTGCTACCGATCCATCGCTACGTCATGTACATCGGAATCGCAGGGCGTAAATCAAACAGATCACTACGAGAGCGTTACAGAGATTACCTGAACGTTAAGAAGTTGATGAAGCGATCCGCAAGAGTTCAGCGTCTTTTTGGGGAGTGGAACTCCATGCTTAGATTCTATTTCGCTCCTGTTGGCGATGACGTTTCATCGGAACAGCTTGAACAAATTGAGAAGGAACTTAACGGGGCGCTTCTCCCTCCCATGTCGAAGGGCGATCTTGAAGCTGACGTTAAACAGCAGAGGGACGCTTTCCAATGACAAAGAAAAGGGAACTGATCTTGCCGGCATTGCGCGGTATCATGGGAGACTGGATTTACTATTCCTGCTTGATGAGCATCGATGATATCGGCTCAAGAGTGTCCTTCGCCGATGACATACACAAGAACGATAAGTTGTCGGAGATGATCCAAAGGCAGCTCAAGAGGGGCCGCAGTGATCAGATCGCTTCCTACCTTCGAAACCAAGAAGAACGCTTCTTCAACTCGTTGGTTATTGCGACATATGGCGGCGCACCGAATTGGAGCGCACTCGACGATTTGAAAAGTGACACGCGAACTGATTTTGTTGGGAAGTTGGACGAAGAAACGGTGAGCTCGGTTGGGTTCTTGACCCTCACCGGCCGAGAGAACCTGTTCGCTATCGACGGGCAACACAGGTTGGCAGGGATCAAAAAAGCAGTGCGCGCCGGGCTCGAACAAGATCCACCAGATGACGTGTCTGTAATCTTCGTTGCTCACAAGAAGACAGCAAAGGGCCTTCAGCGAACCAGGCGCTTGTTCACCACACTGAACAAGACAGCGAAGCCCGTCTCAAAAGGCGATATAATCGCGCTGGACGAAGATGATGTAATGGCGATCACGGTGCGTCGTCTTATCGAGGAGTCTGACTATTTCGGAGGTTCCAGAATTGCATTCGTTGCGTCAAATAACCTGCCCGCGACAAATGTCACCAGCCTTACAACGATCGGCAACCTCTATGACATCTTGACCTCGCTCTTCACGAAGTTCGATACGGAGCTGAAATCTAAGAAGATGGACCTC
Source organism: uncultured Parvularcula sp. (assembly GCA_963922235.1). Classification (GTDB taxonomy): domain Bacteria; phylum Pseudomonadota; class Alphaproteobacteria; order Caulobacterales; family Parvularculaceae; genus Parvularcula. The sequence continues at coordinate 8,760 of CAWUIJ010000055.1, forward strand.
CAGTTTCAACGGCCGTCCGATGAGGAACTGGACGAGTATTTCAATCTCGCAACAACTTACTTTCGGCTGCTGGGTGCAGGTTTCCCGGCGCTGCAGGAGTTCTTCGAGGCAAAAACTACGGAAGTGGTTGTGAAAAAGCATCGAGGTAACCACGGTGGTGACGCTTGCTATCGACCACTTGGTCTAGCCATCTTCTCGGAAATCATTGCCAAACTTTCGAACGATTACGAAATCGAAGATGCCGTCGATCTCGCATCAAACCTTCCGACAAAACTCTCGGAAGCACCTTACAGGGGATTGATGTGGGACCCATCGGGCAAGCGGATCATCGGTTCCAATTCCGTCACACTCCGAGAAGTCTTATTGTATATGATTGGCGAGGCAAAACTCAAAGAATCAACGCTTCTGGAGCGCTACCGCAGCGCACTCGGTCAAGATGATGCAGTTCTGCCCGATCGCGTCATTTGAAATCAATCCTTCGGCCTTTCACCAGAACTTCTTGCTGAACCTCAATGCGAAAGTCCTCTGGAAAGAAGTGCATCATCCATCTCTTTAGTGTTTTCCACGCATCACCGGCATCTATCTCAAGAGTTGGCTCAATATAGTCGGCAATCATGCCGATGGCCTGTGCGTCCGTCAGACCAGTGCCACTCGCGTTTACCACGTCCCGGACGATCTCGAGTTGCTGGAGTTGGTCCGCAACAAACGCCAGGAACGGTTCTTCCGAGTAGCCTTTGGGCGGGCCCAGTGTTCTCAAATCACGTTGCGCGAACTCGAAGGCCGACCGGACCATTTTTGCCTCGTCAAGCTCGCCAGTATATACCTTGAATAGACGTTCTGGCGACGGGCAGAGCGGAATCCATCGAGAATTCGGATCATCGTCGTGCTCAACATCAATTGAAGTTATCTTTGGACGCTGAGCCGCAAGGTCTGCGGCCTGATGAGCGATCTGATCACGCAGTTCGACCGTCACTGAGACGCAGCTGCTCATCAACGATCTTTCCCATGCCTGGAGCTGATGTAGGCTCACATCTACCTTAACAAGGAGCTCAAGATTGGTCGGGAGACGCCAACCAAGCGCTCGCCCGGTCAGATTGGCGGAGCCGAGGAGACAAGACTGGTCGGCCCTGAAAAATTTGGCATGCAGGTTTGGTTGCCTCCAAAGCTGCGCGTTTGTGCGATCGGCAATGACCTCGAAGATCTCCAAGTCACATACACCGTCCACGATATCTTCGGGCCGCCACCGCGTTACGCAGTCTATATGCGGCCCTGCCGAAATCGGGATGGCGTCCAATACCCGCTGGAGTGCATCGACCTTAATGAAGGGCGCAACGAGGACGACTCGCTCTTTTGCCGATGACACTAGTTCCAGCAGTTGGTCGCCAAGCATCTCACCCGGCATCAATCATCCTCGCCATCGTCGAGGAAGAACCGGGTCATCTTGCCCCACTCTTGACGCATGTCCGATAGGCGTTGCTTGTGCCTGACTTCTTCCATTTCGTAGCGAGCCCAAGCCGAAAACACGATGCGCAGTGTGTCCGAAGCCATGTGTACGCGGTCGAGCAGTTCCTTCTCGGTATCTTCTTCTGTGTCCGGGTTCAGCGCTCTCACCAGGTTGTCGTAGAACGGATGGTTGGAATTGAAGATAACGTTGGTGACACCACCTTGGACGCTCTCCACGTTGAAGAACGCATAGCCTTCCATGGCTTTCTCGAGGAAAGCGACCTTGCGCTTTCTCGTAAGGATGGCGTCAGCAATGGCTTTGGCGACGTCGTCGGGGTAGTGCTTGTCGTCCTTCAAATCGTCTTCATAGGCATCCCGGTCATCTGCTCCGAAATCCTCCGTGTCTCCTGGCGTCTCATGTCCCTCGTCCGCACGTTGACGGAATTTCGAGGTGACTGTGTCTTCTACGCCTGGCTCTTCGTGACGCTTGCGACCGCCCGTGCTTCGTGTGCCTTTCGTCTGCTGTTCTGTTCTTTTCCTCAGTTGCGTGATCTGTTCCCGGATGTGCTCGACGATAGGGATTAGGAGCGCCCGCGGGTCACCTTCGCTGCTTGCTCGTTCAATGAAAGAGGAGCGGCTTTCATTCTCTTCTGCGTCGGCCTTCCAATCATATTGCGCCAGCTGCGAAAAGATCGTCGCACTTTGCTTGTTGTTCGTTACACCGAAGATTTCGTCGAGCGTGGCCGGGAATTCGACCTCTGCTCCCCACCATCGTTCCGTGGGGTCATAGCTGTTGGTCCAAGATGTATCCAAATCGAGTTCACGACCCTCTCGAACAATTGAAAGGCCTAGGTTCTTCATGGCATGTTTGCCGTACGGCTTTGATCCGCGATTCAGCCCGTCATCAGGCACCGTCTCTGGTTTGGCCCAACTAAACCTGACGAAGACTTTATGCTGCTTGCCCCCGAAATCGATTGTGAACTCTTCGTCGTTCTCGCCCCAACGCTGAAACATCGGAACCTTGTCAAAAGGTTCGGGAGTGGAGGAGTTCGGCATGAGGTAGAGGGGATCATTGACAACCGCTAACCTTCGGCCGGTGTTCCCACCTTCTTCGACCCGCACGAGGTGAATGGCGACACGGCCATCGTTAATGAACTTGCGATACATCCGGCCGATGATCGCCTCGGTATTCCGCAGGGTCGCCTCAGCGCCTCGCCATGTAAGTCGATACTCTTCAAACCTCGACCAGACCACGAGTGTACCGGAGGTCCCCAGGATTTCGGAGCGTTCGCGCCATTTGGTGGGCAGGGGTGAAGGAGCTGGCGGCGGCACCCGATCTTTCACACCGCTTTGAATGTCAGCGACATCCAGATAGGAATGAATGGCGTTGTCCGGCCCGTTCGTCCAAGTCCAGACATCCAAACGGCGACATTGCGAAATTGACGAGTTTGGAAGTCCCATGCCGAACCGTCCAATGCCAGCTCGATCATCCAGGTGAGTGCCGTTTCCAAACTGCAGCGCGATGGCCAATGTTCGTGCGGACATGCCATTGCCGTTGTCGATCGTGCCGATCTCCTGTAGGCGAAGGCGTTGCTGAGAGTTTACCTGCTCGTACTTCTCGACACAGATGAGCTCAACTTCACTGGCGTCAGCCTGAATTGAGTTGTCGATCAGCTCTGCGAGTGCGTATGCGGTATTTCGATACCCACTATCGCGCATCGCTTTAACGGCGAGTTCTGGTGGAATAATGAACCCGGACTCAGCGGTCCCGTCGTCAACAATTTCGTTCATTCCAAACATCTTCCCAATTGCAGAAAGCGTCAGCTACGTCTCCGAAGCCGTGCATTTCAGTATCCGTCACCGTGACAATCTCTGAGGTTTCATTTCCCCCAGCTCTAACACCTCGCGTAGCCCGGCCCACCATTTGGCTGTAGAGAACCAAGGATTTGGTAGGGCGGGCAATGATGGCCGCGCTCGTTTGCGGTGCATCAAATCCAGTTGTGAGAACGCCATAGTTGAACATCACAATAGGTTCTGGCGCCTGGCTCTTGAAGCGTCGAATCGCCCGTTCGCGAGCCGCCGGAGCGGATTCTCCTGTGACGACAAGTGCTTCAGTGCCCCGTGCGACCATGATGGCTGCCAGCATCCTAGCGTTGGCAACCGATGGGGCGAAGACAATGACCCGGCGATGGGATGACACGAGATTCTCGCACTCTGAAATTATCCTGAGGTTTCTTTGTGTGCTTTGACCTAGTCGCTCCAGAACGTCCCCCGGCACATCAATCGCCTGTGACAGGCCCTCCATGTCCTCTTGTGATAAGTCAAGTCCAGCCTGCACATTCAGAGTCCGGAAGTGCGGACGGGCAAGATAGCCTTCTTCCATCAGATATGTGACCGGGTCGGGGTGGCCTTCGATTTCCAACATTACCTTCTCACGACCGAAGAATTCCGAGAGCTCTTCGTCTTTGCTCAAATCATCCCAGGTTCGTCCGGGAGTGGCCGTAAGGCCAAGGAGACGCGTCGTCGCCCGTTTTGTTGCAAGGGCGTCAAGAACAGAGCGATATGTTGGAGCGATCGCTTGGTGTGCCTCGTCGATGATGACCAAAGACACCCGGTCAGCCAAAGTGAGCAGATCATTCACCGAGTTCTTTTCCAATGCTGACATTTTGCCTAAGCCAGCGACAACCAGCCCGTCCTTGGCGTTGGCAAGATCGACACGCTTGTTTCCCCACAGCCGCCAAAGCCCGGCATCCCTGTTGCCAAGGAAACGCCACGACTTCTGAAACTCATCTGCGGCTTGATCGAGAAGCTCTATGTTCTGGGCGAGCCATACGACCAGTGTCGGCTCACTGGCGCTCAGGTGGGATGCGACGAGGTGCATTGCGGTACGTGTTTTTCCTGCGCCAGTAGGCATATGTAGGACACCGCGGTGAGGGCCCTCGAAGAGCATCCGTTCAGTGCGCCTTGCCGCCACTCGCTGATGCTCAAAGAGCCCATAACCGACGGGCGCGCGATCATTTCCTGGTAGCTGCGCACCTGGAGCAGTCGGGTCATCGACGACCCCAAAAAAGGAAAGCAATGCTGGGAAGTTCTCTTTGTCAGACGCGAGCATCAGTGCATCATCGAAAGGGTTTCGTCCGGCTGGAGTCCCGAGTTTTGTGCAAAGCTCGCGCGCCTTCTTCAGTGGCATCAGAGAAATCACGGAGTCCCGCAACGTATCGTTCTGCAGCGTCTCGGCAGGATCCAGCATGTTCACTGCCAACGCAGTCAATTTCTCAGAAGTGCTGAAACCCGGTTCTAACCCATCCAGAATGTCGAGCATTTCGTCAGGAAGAAGGGCCTTTACCCTCCCGGGCTTCGCCAGCGTTATAAGTTTGGAAAATGCAAGACCCGGCGAATCCAAATCAATGTCTGTATCGGATGACATGGTCTGCTCGCTGCCCTCTCAATCGTTCTTGAACAATTGCTGGCAGGTTACGGTGGTTCTGAATAACGCGCCACCTTGAACGCAGAGTTTGCTTCTGCTTTCTCATAGAACGCCTGTTGCGACGGATAAGAACGCTTTCGATTGAGACGGTTGGGTCAGGAGCGTGAGGCAAGTCGGTCGACTAGACTGTCCTTACCGTTTGCCTAACCTTCCCAATCTTGAAAGCTGCGCCAGCATTCGGGCTCCTGTGCCGGTCGCGTTGCCGGGAGGAGCTGCGGTCGGCCCGCCCGCAGAATTGGGTCGGCTCGGCAACGCTTGGACACCAAAGAGTTGTCGCGCCCGCAGAGCTGCGTATTCCGCGCCAGTCGCACCTCCGATGGCGTACCGGTTGTAGACCTGCTGGCTTCCTGCAAGCCCTCGGGCGAAGGCATAGCTGCCACCGAACCCGGCAGAGAGCGATGGCATCATGATGTTTCCAGAAATCGCTCGAACCAGGAAGGGCGTTGCTATGATGAACCCCTTTGCCATCAGCACGATCATGAAGAAGGGGATGAGCGCGCCGATGTTGGAGGCGCCTTCCGGGTCGCCCAACTCAGCAAGAAGCGCACGCGAGACGCCTGTGATGGTAGCGAACACGCCGGCAACAACGATCGGGTACATTGCAAAGGAAATCAGCGCCGAAAGCCAGCGCGCGAAATAATCCTTGGTCACTTCAAAGAGGGTCAGGAAGATCATGACCGGCGCAATCCCGATCAGAAGAGCGATCATGAGCCGAGACGCAACGACAATGAATGCCGCCAAACCACCGAGGATCGAGAGCAGCAGAACGCCAAGGGTGTCCAACAGGGCACCGGCCATCCAGTTCAGTTCAGACCCCGCGGCATTCAGATAATCGCCGAGCGCTGCAATCAGGTCGTCGAACTCCTCAGCAAAGGTACCGGACGGACCGGGTGATCCGCCTCCGACAGACGCCACAAGCGATCCTGCAATGCTGTCGATTCCATTCAAGATCGCTGCAGCAAGGATGTTGAACTGGACCCAGTTTGTCGCGAAGACACCTATCAACCCCACTTTCACGGCGAGCCAAAAGGCCGTGCGCCCGTCCATCGCCCGATATTGGTAGATCGTGTTGATGAAAACCAGGATGACAACGAGTGTCGTGCCGAGTACGAGCATCGTTCCGACTGTTGCGGCAACCGCGCCAAATTGAGTCTCGGCAGCGGTATTGAGATATCCTTCAGCCGTTTCCACGAAGTAGGTGACGACGCTCATGGAACCCTACCAGTTTCCAGCGGCTTGGCAGATTGGCATGGCTTCGCGCCGAAGCTCATTTGCCTGCCGTCGGTAATCTGAAGTCGCTTCCACGATGTCCCAGTATTCAGATGCGGCGAAATGCTCGACGAAGACGCCTTCAGCTGCCTCCCAAGAAGGATACCGCGTTGGACATTCACATCTTTGGGCTTCAACGATGCGTAGCATGCTTTGTGCCCGGTAGATTTGTTGGATCAAGAGCCGTTTGTGGGACTCGCGTACGTCGAAGTCTTGCATCCACCGTGGTTCTGGAGGCTGGTCGGGACATACATCTGGTTGGTTTTCAAGCGTTGGGATCAGGTTCCGTTCAGCGACGCCGGCGGTTGCGCAGAGAACGACGAACAGGCCTGCCGTCGCAACGACCCGCATCATTCTGAAGTCGCCTTCGTCGCCAAAGATTCACGCTTCAAGAACGTGGTATAGCCGTAGTCACCGGCTTCGGATGTAATGACTTCCCACCCCTCAGCGCCGCGCTCGTTCAAGGCGCTTCGCATCGCGTCGTAGTCCTTTTGCTTCTTCACCTGGAAAAACAGGATGTCATATTCAAAGGTCTTCATTGGGAAGCTCCGATCTAGGTTGCGCCGGGGAGGTAGAATTCGGTGATGCCGCGTTTGCCGTCATGGCGACCGGCCTGGATGATCACGTCGATGGAGTTCTCGATGTACTGGACCATGTCGGCATAGGTCATCGGGATCTCGGTCTTGAGTGCCGCGATCGCGAGCCGCTGTACGGCGAGTTGCGGGGTTTCGGCGTGGAGCGTGGTCATGGAGCCGCCATGACCGGTGTTGATGGCTTCGAGGAAGGTCATGGCCTCCTTGCCTCGCACCTCGCCCAGGATGATGCGGTCGGGGCGCATGCGCAGGGTGGCAGTGAGCAGAACATCGGCGGTCTGGAACTCCGCATCGCGGTTGGCGATGAGGGTCACGGCATTGGGCTGGGTCGGCAGAAGCTCGGCGGCTTCCTCGATGGTGACGATGCGTTCCTCGGATGGCACGTGCGAGAGGATCTTGCGCGCAGCCACGGTCTTGCCGGTGGAGGTGCCGCCAGAGACGATCATGTTGAGCTTGTTGTCGACGCAAAGGGCCAGCGCATCGTCGATCACGCCCGCGGCAACCACTTCGCGCAGTTCGTGGGTTTTCTCGAGGCGGAGTTCTTCAAGCTTGCGTTCCTTGCCAAAGAGGAAATCAAGCGCAATCCCGTCAAGCGGCAGGCTTGAGAAGAACCGCAAGCTGATTGACATGGCCGAAAGCACCGTGGGTGGGGTGATGACCTGTGCGCGGATCGGGCGCCCTTTGTAGGTGATCGAGACCGAGACGATGGGGCGGTCCTTGCTCATGGTTGTGTTGGCAGATGAGGCGATCTGGTTGCCGAGGTCTTTCACTTCGGTTGCGGTCAGATTCTGGTCCAGCTTTCGCATGAAGTGATCGCCCTGGAATTCTCCCCAGCAGCTGCCATCGGGATTGATGCAGATCTCGATGACATCGTCGCGGGCGGCGGCATCGATCCGATCAAGCGAGGTTTGGAGATAGCTCAGCGACATGGGCTCAGAATATCTCCAGATCGCGGTCGACCATGACGGTGACGCGCGCGCCCTGGTCCACATAGATGATGGGGCCGATTGAGAGATAGTCGCCGATGACGCTGTCCGTCGCGTCTGCCAGATCATCGCCCACGTCTTCCAGCACGTCAGCGGCAGTCTCATCTTGCACATTTGCAGCGGCGGCGCTTGGGGCCGCTGAGATCAGAGAAATCAGCGCCGCCGAGCCGAAGCGCTCATCAAAACGGGTGTCGACAAAGCCCGTGACGCCGGAGCGGCCAAGTTCGTCTCCTCCGAAGGAACTGATCTGGATGGTCTGGTTGTCAGGCAGGATGATCCTGTCCCAGGCGATGGTGACCCGTCGCTGCGCGATATCGACGCCAGAGCGATAGCGCCCGATGAGGCGGGACCCGCGCGGGATCAGAAGGCGGGAGCCATCGAAACTGAACACGTCTTCGGAAACGACAGCACGCGTTTGGCCGGGCAGGGAACTGTCGAGAGCGGTTTCCATGACGGCCTGGATCATCGTGCCCTG
>CAWUIJ010000056.1:0-16797 GCA_963922235.1 uncultured Parvularcula sp.
ATGGTGAACTCGCCCTGGGTGCGGGGTGAAAAGACGGCAGGCGCATGCGGGACAGATTTTCCGGTCGCATGCTGAAGAGCTTTAATAATCAAGGTTGCATAGGCCTTACGGTCCTGCGCCTTGCCCGCGCAGGCCGCTTCATCGCAGGCAATTTCTGCGGCCAGCCGGCACCGGCGTGTCTGCATCCGCATCGGCGGATAACCCCAAAAGACAACATCGATCAGGGCTAAGACGAAGAAATAGAATGGGTCCCGGCGACTAAGATGGGCCCGCTCATGGGTGATCACCATGCGCAGCTCTTGCTCGGTCATTGCGTCACTCAGACCACGCGGCAGCAGAACGAACGACGAAAGGGTTGCCAATGGCGTAGACGCCTCGGCGCTGACACGAACATCACCCCCCCAAGACGACGCATCAGCACGCTGAGCACTACGCTCGAGCTTGCTGAGCGAGAAGAGCAAAAGACCGAGGCGGGCAAGCGCTACCGCTGCATAAGTCCATAGCAAGATCGACATCGCCCGGCCCCAACTGGGAAGCGGCCCCACAAAGCCGCGTTCGTCTGCTTGCTGCACACCGGGGAGAGCAACCTCATCCGGGATCGACACGGGCGTAATGGCGACCGGCATCGTACTGACCACCGGGACAACGAGGAAAGCGGCAATGAAGGGCAAGAGAACAACCGCCAACACGCTCTTTTCCGTGACGTCATCGGGCCTCGCCCAAGCCACCGACTCTGTGAACATCCATCGCGCGAAGAAGAGAACGGCGCCAAAGACGGCCGGCAAACCGATCCAGAGAAGAAAATCTGTCCAAAGAAAAGTCATGACGCCTCTCCTTCCTCGTCAGAGAGCCGCTCCAACAGTTCCTCAAGCTTCTCCACCTCGTCATCATTGATGAGCCGGCTGCCGGTGAAGGCAGCAGCGGGAAGCGGCCCATCCGTATCAAGAATTTTTGCGGCGAAGTCTTTGATCAACCGCGCCATCACATCCAGTTTTCCTGAGACAGCCGTGTAGGTCTTCACCCCGTGCACGGGCTCGACAGAGATGAGGCCTTTGGCCTCCATCCTCTCGAGAGTCTTGCGGGTGGCGGAGAACGACCAGCTGGTGTCCTCAAGGGCAGCATTGTGAAGCTCGCGCGCACTCAGTCTGCCTTCGCGCCAAAGGACGCGCAGGAGCTTCAGTTCACTTTCGGATGGATTGGAGACAGGCAAAGATCACTCCGTCGCAGATGCGTGACACCTGTCACACATCTGCGACGGAACGTCAATCAAGAGACGCTCTGTCTGTCTTAGTCGTCACCTTCCTGGAAATGAGGAGGATGATCCGCCGCCATGGCGCGCAAGGGTTTCTTGTCGGTTTTGCCCGTTCCGCCGCGCGGAAGCGGCTGAGGCGAAAGCCAATAGCGTGTCGGAACCTTGAACCCAGCGAGATGTTGCTGCGCATGTTGGCGGAGCGCTGGGAGATCAATCTCCTTCCCATCGCCAAACACCGCACAGCCGACCACTTCACCCAGCCGCTCGTTGGGGACCGCGAAGACAGCCGCTTCAACAACACCATCAAACTGAAGAAGAACGTTCTCCACCTCGAGACAGGAGATGTTCTCGCCGCCCCGGATGATCATGTCCTTGAGACGATCCAAGATCACGAGGTACCCGTCCCCATCGATCATCCCGACGTCGCCGGTCCGGAACCATCCGTCTGCGAAGAAAGCCGCTTCATTGGCTTCAGGATTGTTCAGATAGCCAACCATCACAGCAGGACCGCGAATGCAGACCTCTCCGATCTCACCGTCAGGCAGGCGCTCACCGGCCTCGCTAAAGGCGGCAAGCTCAGTCACAGGAGGAACGACGCGGCCCGCCGCATCAGGCTTCCGAAGGAAGTCGGCAAGCCCGATCAATGTCCCTGCGCCATTGGTTTCCGTCAGACCATAGCCTGACGACGACGTGATCTCCGGGTGCGTCTCCGCTTGCGAGGACACATGAGCAGCCGGGCGCTTCGCACCACCCGAACCAATATCCACCATTGTGTCCAACTGACCCGGCTTGCCCGCGCGGAGAAGCTCTTGCGCCATCGTCGGCACACCAACAAAATTGGTCAGCTTTTCCTTTTGAACCGTTTCAGCCGCTTCTGCAGGATCCCATTTATAAGCAAAGGCGATCTTGCGGCCGATGAGGTAGCTCAAAAGAAAGATCGAATGCAGCGCCGTGACGTGGAACAGCGGCAGCGCCAGCAAGATCCCGGCATTATCAGGACGCGAGGGGATCTCCGGACGCAAACGGGTGTAAAGCTCTTGAACAAAGGACCATGAAAGGATGGTGCTCAGCACCCCTCTGTGGGTCAATTGGGCAGCCTTCGGAAAGCCTGTGGACCCTGATGTGAACATCAACGCATAGGTGCTATCAGGATCAATCGGCGTCGATGGAACATCAGTCGACAGACTCTCATCGCTCAAGATCTCAGGCAGCGATGCATCCTGACAGCTGACATTGTCGCGACCAGCGATAAGCGTCAGGCCCATTTTATCCTTGAGCGGCGCAAGCATATCGCAACGCTTACCATCGACAACGATCACTTTGGTCTCAGCGGTCTCGACACCGTATTTCAGCTCTTCCGCCTGCCACCATGAATTGAGCGGAACAACGGTCGCGCCTGAGGCCACGATACCGATAAAGGCCATGCACCATTCGGGATAATTCCGCATAGCGATCGCGACCTTGTCGCCCTGGCCGATCCCTTGGCTGCCCAGCCAATTGGCAAAGCGCATGCTCCGTGCCCATACTTCTCCGGTGGTGTATCGTTCTTCACCGAAAACAATCAGTGGCGAGGAAGCGAACTCGACACTCTTTGCCGCCAGAACGTCGCGAAGAGACATCTCCGACAGAGCGAACACGCGGTCGTATTGGACGCCCCGAATCTCCTTCGGCATCACAGCGAAGGGACCACCCTCAGCCAAAATCTGTTCAATACCTTCATGCAACTCTTCGCGTGAGATCGGGTCGATATCGGTGATCGCGGTCAAATTGGTCCTCCACGGTGCAAGAATACGCTGTTCAATCAGGCCGTCTTAGCCCGCATGGGAACGAGAGCAATGGCACGAACTGCCTAGGATGGCCGACACCTTTGCAAACTGAACAAGACACGGCTAACGGCCGGGGCCGCCCATCGTCCTGGAGATCCCCCGTGCCCCATCTTTCGCCATTGCTCAATGTGATGATCGGTGCTGCTCGCGATGCAGCCAAGCATCTGCGGCGCGACTACTTCGAGCTCGAAAATCTCCAGGTGAAACGCAAGGGCGCCGCCGACTTTGTCACAAAAGCTGACCTCGCGGCGGAAGAAGCGATCCGCGAGGCGCTGACCAAAGCGCGCCCCAAATACGGGCTGATCATGGAAGAGAGCGGCGAGGTTGAGGGGGCCGATAACTCCAACCGGTTCATCGTCGATCCCCTCGATGGCACCACCAATTTTATGCATGGCATGCCGCAGTTCTGCATCTCCATTGGCCTGGAGCGGGACCGCGAACCCTTTGCCGGTGTGATCTATGCCCCCGTGCTGGACGAGCTCTACTACGCAGAGAAAGGCTTCGGCGCCTTCATGAACGACACAAGGCTCCGGGTGTCTGGGCGGGACGATATGACCGAAGCGCTTGTTGGCTGCGGCTTTCCTTTCAAAGGCAAGCCTGGACGCCAACAAGCGCTCGAAGAGGCGGACCGGATGCTCGCTGAAACCGCTGGCGTGCGCCGGTTCGGCTCGGCCGCCTACGATCTCTGTATGACAGCGTCTGGCAAGCTGGATGGCTATTGGGAGCGGGGCCTCAACCCTTGGGACATCACGGCGGGCATCATCCTTGTCCGGGAAGCTGGCGGTGAAGTCTCCACCATCGACCCCGATGCGGGCCGTCCTCATCTGGAGGGTCAGCTTTTGGCGTCCAACCACCTAATGCACGGCCAGCTCAGGAAGACGCTTCTTGGCTAGGATGGCGAGGGGCGTAACCCCGCGCTAGGATCCTCCGAAAATGAACCCAACGGGAGGTCTCTTATGTCAGGGGCTGCATTCAATGTTCGCGAAGAAGGTCGAGGAAGCCGAGTCCAGGACTACTGGCCGCTCATCGCACTGATCGGCGTCTCGGCGCTCGGCGGCTACGCGATCTCCAGCGGTTATGATGAACTCAGTATGCGGAGCTTCATGCACGCCTTTATGGGTGTGTTTTTGTGCTTCTTTGCGCTCTTGAAGCTCTTCAACCCCGTCGCGTTCAAGCGCGGCTTCACGATGTACGACCTCTTGGCGCGCCGCATGAAGCAGTATGCGTTCGTGTACCCCTTTCTCGAGCTTGGCCTCGGTCTCGCCTATTTGAGTTTCTGGAACCCACCGGTCACCTATATCGCGACGATTGCGCTTTTCGGCTTTGGCACCTTGGGGGTGATCAGCGCCCTGCGCCGCGGTCTTGATATCGATTGCCCCTGCATGGGTTCGATCCTCAGTGTCCCGCTCTCTACAGTGACACTGACCGAAGACCTCGCCATGGTGGTGATGGCTGTTATGCTCTTGGTTCAAGTCAGCGGCTGATCTCCGGACTGGAGGCGACCGCCTTTGAGAAGCCAAGATCTCGATGAGAAAACACGCGGCCATGATCACCAAACAGTCTGCTGAGCAATGGCGGCAGGATGGCACCCTGATCGATTGGCGAGGCCATCAGATCTTTGTCCGCACCGGCGGGGATGAGAACGCACCGCCCCTTCTTTTGCTTCACGGGTTTCCCACGTCGTGCCTTGATTGGCTGCCGATATGGGAGGCGCTGACATCGCACAACCACGTGGTCGCTTTCGATTTTCTCGGCTTTGGTTATTCCGACAAACCCACGCGCCACGTCTATGATCTGCAAGAGCAGTCTGATCTTGCAGCGGGCCTGGCAGCCAAACACTTCACGGGCGACTTTCACGTGCTCGCCCATGATTATGGCGTGAGCGTTGGCCAGGAACTCCTGGCACGCAGCAGGGAACACCAGCTGAGCGGGCATGTCTTGAGCTGCGCTTTTCTCAATGGCGGCCTTCTGCCAGCGCTGCACCGTGCACGGCCTATCCAAAAACTTCTCGCGGGTCCTCTAGGCGGGCTTTTTGTCCGCCTGCAGAACAGAAGCCGCTTCGGCAAAAGCTTTGGCGAGGTTTTTGGTCAAGACACCAAGCCTTCTGATGCAGAGCTCGACGGCTTCTGGCAGGTCATCACCACCCATCGCGGCCAGTTCGTGATGCATAAGCTGCTGCGCTATATGGCCGACCGCCGAACGTACGGCGCGCGTTGGGAAGCGGTGTTGAAAGAGCCGCCCTGCCCGGTTGCCCTGATCAATGGCACGCAAGATCCCGTCTCAGGCGGCCACCTGGTCGAAGCCGTCGCGGCACTGAACCCCGACATCCCTTTGTGGCGCCTCGACCACCTCGGCCATTATCCGCAGACTGAGGGTCCTGAGGGCGTGATTACGGCTTACACCGAATTTCGCTCAGGCCTCTAGAAGCAAAAATCAAGGAGCGTTCCGATGCTCCGTCTACAATCCATAGACTAGTTGCAGGAAACGGTGACGCCGTTGATCCAGAGATTGATGTATTGGATTGTTCCGCGGTCAGCCTCTGCCTCTGTCTTGATAGCGTCAAATCGCTGGCAGCCGACATCCTCTGGGAACCACGCTGGCTGATCAATCCGCCCCACATGATAGACACAGATGATTTCGTCGACATGGTAACAGGTGCCATCCTCAGCACTCGCAATCACCGAAGACGACGGATTGGGAGACGCATGACCTTTGATCGGCTCAGCTCCAGCTGGACGACGTGCAATCAGCACTTCACCTTCAACCCGCTGCACGCCGTCAAGGGCGGTGAGGATTGTGGATCCGCTGCGCTCACCTAACTCGACAAAACCATTCCCATCCCAGCGGTTGCTGTAAAAGCGAATCCCATCAATTTTTTGCGCTGCACTCTGACTGATTTGCCCGACTTTATAAAAAGCGTGGTCACCAATCACCTCGACCTCAACATAGCGCCGAAATTCCGGCGCAAACGTGTAAGCGATGGCGAGAAAGGTCGCGCCCAGAAAAATCACGCTGGAAAGCCAGCTTGTTACGTCGTGCACTGCACCAAAGAGTTTACCCATGCCCCATAGCCCTCTTGCCCAAGCTGAAGGCTAGCAGGACAGTGCACAGAACGCGAGCCCTAGCTGTGCGGCGCTAAAGCCTTCAATTCCCTGAGGAGATCGTGGGCCTCACGCGGCGATAGCTCATCCGGATCAATCTGAGAAAGGCGCACCGCAAGCGGATCATCATCATCGTGAGCCGGGTCAGACGGCGCGGCTGAGAACAGCGGAAGATCCGCAACCAGACCACCAACAGGCGCTTGCGCTTCAAGCAGCCCCAAAAGCTGCCCGGCCCGATCGACCACAGTCTCGGGAAGACCGGCCAGCCTTGCCACCGCCACACCGTAGGACCGGTCCGCAGCGCCGGGCTTCACCTCATGCAGGAAGACCACTTTCCCGCGCCATTCGCGGACCGCCATCGCCACCGCGTGAAGCCGCGGCAGCTCTTCAGCGAGCCGCGTCAGCTCGTGATAGTGGGTGGCGAACAGCCCGCGGCAACGGCTCACTTTATGGAGATGCTCGAGCGTCGCCCATGCGATGGAGAGGCCGTCATAGGTCGCCGTCCCCCGGCCGACCTCATCAAGGACCACAAGGCTTCTGTCCGTGGCCTGATGAAGGATCGCGGCCGTTTCGATCATCTCCACCATGAAGGTCGAGCGGCCGCGTGCAAGATCATCCGCTGCGCCCACGCGGCTAAAGAGCCGGTCCACCGCGCCGATCTCGGCCTTGGTCGCAGGGACAAAGCTGCCCGCCTGGGCCATGACTGCGATCAACGCATTCTGGCGCAGGAAGGTCGACTTACCTGCCATATTGGGCCCCGTGACCAGGAGCAATTGCGCTTCAGCGCCATCGGACAACTGACAATCGTTAGGCACGAAGGGCTGCCCAGCTGTGCGCTGCGCAGCTTCAACGACCGGATGACGGCCACCTTCAATCACAAAGGTCCGTGAGCTATCAATCATGGGGCGGACATAATCAAACTGATCCGCTAGCTCTGCGAAGGAAGACAACACGTCGAGAGACGCAATGTCATCAGCCAAGGCGAGAAGGCCATCCCGCGCGGCCTTGGCTTGGACAACCAGGGCATCGAACAGCGCATTCTCCCGCGCCATCGCGGCACCTTCGGCCTCGACAACATCTTGGTTCAGTGCCTCAAGCTCGACGGTTGTGAAACGGACCGCCGAGGTCAGGGTCCTGCGCTGGGTAAACCCATCGATCTTGGTGAGGTTCTCAGCGGCCGCTTTGCCCACCTCAACACAATACCCGAGTGCCTTATCATGCTTGACACGGAGCGTTTTGATATCTGTCTCATCTCGGTAGCGAGCCTCAATCTCAGCGAAAAGCCGCTTAGCCCCCGTTTGAAGTTCGATTGCACGATCGAGATCAGCATCATAACCCGGGGCGATGAAACCGCCGTCGGTCCTCCGTGTCGGGAGCTCATCCTTCAAGGCGGCACTGTACTCCGCGAGGAGGTCTTGAAGCGCGGGATCCAGCACGACCGACCAGCCACGAATGAGCGCAGGTAGCGGAAGAGCTTGGCCCAAGGCTGCGCGCAACGCTTCACCTGCCCGAAGGGCCTCGCGAATGGCGCCAAGATCCGACGGCGCACCGCGATCAAGGCTCACCCGTCCCAGTGCCCGCGCAAGATCCGGCGCTTTCTTCAGGATGCTGCGCGTTTCATCGCGTAAGGCATGGCCTGCGAGAAAGAATGACACGACGTCCTGACGCGCAGCAATGGCTTCGGGCTTCAAGAGCGGCGCAGCAATCCAGCCGCGCAAAAGCCGTCCGCCCCCCGCACTGACTGTCTTATCGATCGTGGCGAGGAGCGACCCCGCGCGCGACCCGCCCTGTCCTTCGGTCAGTTCAAGCGATCGCCGCGTGGCTTCATCAATCGCCATCGCCTCGCGCGCAGCGCCCACCCGCGGCGGACGCAGCGCTGGACGGCCGCCCATCTGGGTGAGCTCGAGATACGCCAAAAGACCGCCAAGTGCCCGCTGCATCAGTGGATCGGACAGGCCAAGACCCTCAGGCTCCGGTGTTCCGTAGGCTTCACTTATTCTTGCGACACTCGCAGCGGCCGTAAAGCACCGTGGATCGCTCTCACTGCGCCGAGCATCGGGCACACCGTCGATCTCGGCCCCCTCAGGCAGGACCAGCTCTTTGATCGCAAGCGGTGCAAGAAGATCGCTCACACTGTCCGCTTGCGCACGATCAACGGTCACCTCGCCGGTGGAAAGATCGGTCGCTGCGACGGCCGCGTGCTCGCCTTCAAGGAGAACCGCCGCCAGGTGGTTAGGCGAGCCCGGCTCGAGCAGCGCATCCTCGGTCAGCGTTCCAGGCGTCACGATACGGACGATATCGCGGGCAACCACGCTCTTCGCGCCGCGCTTTTTTGCTTCGGCCGCGTCTTCGGTTTGCTCGCCAATCGCCACGGTGAAACCAAGCCGGACAAGCTTCGCCAAATAGGCATCGCGCGCATGGACCGGCACACCGCACATGGGGATCTCTTCGCCCTGATGATGCCCGCGCTTGGTCAGCGTGATGTTCAGCGCCGCGGCCGCTTTCTCCGCATCGGAAAAAAACAGCTCGTAAAAGTCGCCCATGCGGTAAAAAAGAAGAGCCGCGCCCGCCCGCTCCTTCAGGCGGTGATACTGGGCCATCATCGGCGTGAGCTTCGCCGCCACCTTAGGAGGGTGCTCTGCATTCGCGTTCATCAGCGAACTCCTCGTCTCAGCCGCTCAAGCAAGAGCGGCGCGCGCTACCGCCGTTTCAGCTCACCTCGGGCCGGGCGGTGCCCATCAAGCTGCGCCGCCACCGAACCGCGCGGCGCTTTGTGTTAAGGGTTTCAGGCGCCACGATCCATCTCACGATTCCCACAAGAGCACGGCAAGGCGCTGCCCTCGACTGGCTTGAGCAGCAGCGAGGGTTCATCGAGGGCGAGCTTCGAGGAATCCCCGAGCCCGTGCCGTTTGCCATCGGCGCGGAACTCCCAGTTCTGGGGAGCATCAGGCGGATTGAAGCCGGAGGACCGCGCGGCGGCACCCTCCTCGACGGGACCATCGCGCTTCAGGCGACAGACCCAGAGAAAGTCGCCGCGTCCTGCGAACGGGTCATTCGCCGGGCCACCCTTGAGGCTTGCGCAACGGAAATCAGGCCGATCTGGCGGGAGCTCGGCGTCGATGATGCATCCATCAGCCTACGGCAGATGCGTCGGCGCTGGGGCAGCTGCGCCGCGGATGGATCGACGGTCTTCAACTGGCGCCTGGCTTTCGCGCCGCCCGAAGTCTTCTCGTATGTTGTGGTCCACGAGGCGTGCCACAGGATCGAGATGAACCACGGTCCCCGCTTCTGGAATCTTGTCTGGGAAATCTGCCCGGATTTCAAAGAGCAGAGCCGCTGGCTCAAGGAGCACGGCGAGAGTTTGTTTGTGTACGGCGCGGCCTGACGAGCGGATACAAAAAAGCCGGCCCGAAGGCCGGCTTTTCGTTCATCTGATGTCAGATGATTAGAATTCGAATTCAACCTCTGTCCGGCGGTTGAGAGGCTCATCCACACCGTCAGCCGTTGGTTTCGCAGGCGATGTCTCACCAAGAGCGCGAACCGAGATCTTGGAACGATCAACACCGTAAGAGACGAGTGCATCGCGGACGACGCGAGCGCGGCGCTGTGAAAGGCCCACATTGTACTGAGCGCTACCGGCCGTGTCGGTGTTACCGATGACGACAACGCTGATCAGGTCAACGTCTTGCGCCTGACGAGCGCGGCGAGCGATAGCAGAACGTGCACGGTCCGTCAGAGAAGCCGAGTCATACTCGAAATAGACAACCAGCGAGAGCTCTTCAGCTGTGATCGCCTCATCGTCAGCAATGAGTGGGCAAGGCGAATTCAGAGCGACAACTGTACCGTCGACGCATGTTTTCATGGCAGGAGCCGCGGTCGCGACAGCCGGCTCAACGGCTGCGCCGCCGCCGAAGTTGAAGCGAAGGCCAGCTGTGATTTCGTGGGCGCTGTACTCACCAGAGAATGCCGTGGTCTCGCCGTTGAATGCACCTTCCATGTCGTATTCGCCGGTCTGGAGGTAGCGATAGCCGACAGCGAGCGCGAGATTGCGGGCCACGTCGACGGTCACGCCAGCCATACCTTGAACAGCAGTGACGTAGTCGCTGTCATCAAGATCGATGCTGTTGAGAGGGGTCGGCAATGTGCTGGCCGCGACAACTGCTTCGTTGTCCATCTCGATGTTGAGGCGAGCGAAGCCAATACCACCACCGAAGTAAGGAGTGATGCGGCTGGTCAGAGGAATGTCTTTGTAGACATTGATCATGCCCGTCAGAACGCCGACTTCACCGAAGTCGTCAGCGACTGGGAACGTGACGCGGCCTGGAGCAACCGGAAGCGAGTTGTTGTCCTGGCCACGATAGGCCATCTCAATCTCGCTGCGGAGGTTGCCCGGGAAGTACTTGCCGAGAGCACCGTAGATACCGAAGCCTTCGTCCAGATCGAGTTCCGAGTCGAATGCAGCGCCGGCATCGAGGCCTTCGCTTTCAAAATCGCTCACACCTATGTCCAAGGTGTAGCTGCCACCCAGCTCACCGTAGTAACCTGTCTTCTCGTCTTGAGCTGAAGCTGAACCCAGCGCGACTGCGCTGACGGCTGCCAGCAATGCAAAGCGGTTGTGCATCTCGTAACCCTCCAATGAATCCCTGCGCCACCAAACGCGTCTCTGAGCTTATGCAACATTTACCCACTGGAAGGGAAGAACTCGTTAGCCAAGGGTTAACCCCAAAATTGGCTTAAGACTTATCCAGAATGTGGCAATTCGGCACCAGTCTTAAAGAGATAGCTCAAGAGCAGGCTGTGCCGAACTGAGAGAGGCGCGAAGTTTGCCGATGGCCTGCTTTTCGATTTGCCGCACGCGCTCTTTGGAGAGACCCAAATCCACACCGATCTGAGATAACGTCACGCGATCCTCGCCGAAGAAGCGTTGGTCGATGATCAGACGCTCACGATCAGTCAGCGACTTCATCGCCTCACCAAGCCAGAGTCGTCGTTTCTCGAGATCAATCTCGTCTTCAGCGGACTCGTCAGGGCGTGCGCGATCGTCGGGGATCATCTCCTGGCGCTCTGTGTCACCGTCCTCATTGACGGTGGCGTTCAGCGACATATCTCGGCGCCCCAGGCGAGAGGTCATGAACTCGATATCGTCGCCCGTGACGTTAAACTTCTTCGCCACCTTCTCTCGCGCAATCGGACCGGAGCTATCGACTTCCTCGATCATCGCCCGGATGCGGGAGAGGTTGAAAAAGATGGTTTTGTGGGCAGATTTCGAACCGATACGGACGATCGACCAGTTCCGCAGAACGTAATCCTGCATCGATGCGCGGATCCACCAGCCAGCATAGGTGCAAAAACGAACTTCGCGATCGCAGTCAAAGCGCTTCGCGGCCTCAAGAAGCCCGATCGCGCCCTCTTGAATGAGGTCGCCGAGAGGAAGGCCATAACCGCGGAACTTGATCGCTGTGGAGACCGCCATCCGCATATGGGCTTCGGTCAGTTCAGCGAGGGCGCTTTCGTCACCGTCATCGCACCAAGCTTGGGTCAGCTCCTTCTCGCGCTCGATCGAAAGGATCGGTGCCGACATGGCACGCCGGATGGTGTCGCGAACGTAGTCTCGCCCCGCGGTGTCCTGCAGCATGACCCTCTCTCCTTAGCTCAATAAGAGTGGTTTGATGCACCAACGCGCTGGAACGCAGACGGTTCCACCAGATCGCTGTTTTTTTGGCCCGAGGGCTGAAAATCCCTGCTGACGCCAGCGATTTCGGGACTAAACGCTTCCAATCGAATCCTCTGACCAGTGGAGTGGCTTCATGAAAATTGGCGTCCCAAAGGAAATCAAAACGCGGGAATTTCGGGTCGGTATGACCCCGGCAAGCGTCGAAGAGGCCACGCGCCTCGGCCATGAGGTGGTGGTCGAGACCGATGCTGGTGCCGGCATCGATCTCACCAATGCCGACTATGAGGCTGCCGGCGCCTCGATCGTGGACACTGCTGCTGATGCTTTCGATGCTGACCTCGTCGTCAAAGTGAAAGAACCGCAGCTGCCCGAATGCGCGATGCTCTCGAAGGGCCAGACGCTTTTCACTTATCTCCACCTCGCGGCAGACAAGCCCCAGGCCGAAGCGCTGATGGCCTCGGGTTGCACAGCGATCGCCTATGAAACCGTGACCGGTGATCGCGGCCTGCCTCTTCTTCGTCCGATGTCGGAGGTTGCAGGCCGGATGTCGGTCCAGGTTGGTGCTTGGGCCCTTGAGAAAAGCCAGGGCGGCCGCGGCGTTCTCCTCGGCGGTGTGCCGGGCGTGGCCGCTGGTAAAGTGGTGATCCTCGGCGGCGGCGTGTCCGGCTTCAACGCCGCGCAGATGGCTGTGGGTCTCCACGCTGATGTGACGCTCTTCGACCGGTCGCTCCCTCGTCTCGAAGAGCTCGACTCGCTGTTCAAAAACGAAGTACAGACGGTCTACTCCACCCCGACCGCCGTGCGCGAAGCTGTCCGGGAAGCGGACCTCGTCATCGGTGCTGTGCTCGTTCCTGGAGCCGCCGCGCCGAAGCTCGTGACGCGCGAAATGCTCGGCGAGATGAAACCTGGCGCTGTCCTCGTGGACATCGCGATCGACCAAGGCGGATGCTTTGAGACATCAAAGGCGACGAGCCATGACGATCCCATCTTCGTGGTCGACGGCATCGTCCACTACTGCGTCGCCAATATGCCTGGCGCCGTGCCGCGGACCTCAACCTTCGCGCTCAACAACGCAACGCTGCCCCATACCATCAGCATTGCCCAGAATGGCGCGATTGACGCCATGCGTCGCGACCCGCACCTACTCGCGGGCCTCAACGTGATGGACGGCAAAATCACCTATAAAGCCGTCGCTGACGATCTCGACCTTCCTTACGCTCCAGCGGAGAGCTTTCTTTAGGCAACTGCCGCGCAGCCTTTGACCAAAGGGGCCGCGCGGCGTTAGAGGGCTCCATGTTTTCCCAAGAGATCACCGCTGCCCTCGCGACGATAGATGGGCGTCAAGACGTGATGACCGAGCGCACCATGCGCTGGTCCGCGATCAATTCAGGCACGACCAATCTTGAGGGTCTTGCAACCATGGCAGACGAAGTCGTTGAGGCCTTCACCGATGCCGGGTTCGAGGCCGAGCGTATCGCGCCCGTCCCTTTCACAGAGGTCAATGATAAGGGCGATGTGGTTGACGTCGTTCGGGGTGAGGCTTGTGTTTTCCGCACCAACAAGACCGCCAATCGCCGGATATTGATGACCGGCCATCTGGATACGGTCTTTCCTAAGGCGTCACATTTCCAAACGCCGGTCATCCGGGATGATGGAAGCATGCACGGCCCAGGCGTGGCTGACATGAAGGGCGGGATTTGCGTCATGCTGGAAGCGGCCCGCGCGTTTCTGGCCTCCCCTTTATCCGAACATGTGGGCCTCGACGTTGTTCTTAATGCGGACGAAGAGACCGGCAGCCACGCTTCCGCCGATCTTCTGGCGAAGATGGCCAGGGAAGCGGATATCGGCCTCGTCTATGAACCGGCCTTGCCCGACGGAACCCTTGCGGGCGCCCGCGCAGGTTCAGGTCACTATACCTTCGTCGTCAAAGGCCTCGCCGCCCATGCCGGGCGTGAGTTCGACAAGGGCAAGAACGCCATTCTCGGCGCGGCCCGTCTGATGCTAGCCATTGATGAGCTGAACGGCGTGCGCGATGGCGCGACGATCAATATCGGCGTGATTGACGGCGGTGTCGCAACCAATGTGGTGCCTGATCGCTGTGTGGTGCGGATCAATATCCGTGCAAGGCGGACAGAAGACCTTCGCTGGGTTGATGATGAAATCCGCCGTGTCCACCGCGAAACGGATATCGGGGACGGTATTGAGGCTGAGCTTCACGGCGGTATCCATCGTCCAGTCAAAGCGATGGAGGGCGGCACAGCCGAGCTTTTCGAACTGGTCAAAAAAGCGGGCGCAGACCTTGGCATTGGCATCGATTGGAAGCCGACCGGCGGTTGCTGCGATGGCAACAACCTCGCCGAAGCAGGCCTTCCCAATGTCGATACCCTAGGCGTCGTAGGCGGAAAGATTCACTCTGACGAAGAATACGCCCTGCCCGATAGTTTCGAGCCCCGAGCCAAGCTGTCTTTGTTGATTATGCTTCTGCTTGCCAGCGGCGCAGCACCATGGCCGAAGCGTTTGGACCCCAAGACATCATGATGATCGTGCGCCCTGCCGCCCCGACGGATCTTCAAGGCCTCAAAACCCTCGCACTCTCAGCCGATACGGGCATGACCACCGTACCGACTGAGGACACAAAAATCATGGCACGGATTGAACGGAGTGTCGCTGGCATCGAAGCAACAGGCCGCGCGACGGCTGAGGATACCTTTTTCTTTGTCACCGAAAAGGATGGTGTGATTGTCGGTATGTCGACGATCTTTCCGTCGCTTGGCGAAGACCGCCCCTTCTATAGCTATCGGATCGGGCACATTGCCAAGTCTGCGCCGGAACTGGGCCTCGAGGCGCAGTCTGATGTTCTCATTCTTTGCAATGACTTTCATGGCTATGATGAGATCGCAACTCTCCTGGTCTCCAAAGGCGCCCGCGGCAGCGGCGCAGGGCGGCTCACGTCCCTCTCTCGCTTTCTCTTTATGAAGACGATTGAAGAGCGTCTCTCGGGCAAAGTGATGGCTGAAATCAGAGGCCGCTTCCGCGACGATGGCACCTGTCCCTTTTGGGACGCGATCGCATCCAAGTTCTTCAAAATGAGCTTTGATGAAGCTGACCGACGTTCAGCCCATGACTTCCGGTTTATCGCGGACCTGATGCCGAAATACCCGATTTACACAGAATTTTTGCCTGACGATGTCCGCAACAATCTCGGCACCCCGCACCACCTGTCTGCAACGGCTATGAAAATGCTCGAAAGCGAGGGGTTTGAATTTAGCCGATGTATTGATATCTTCGACGGAGGGCCGAGCGTCGAGGCGCCACTGTCACGTATTCGGACGGTGGCCAGCTCCGAGACGGCCGAGACCACGATTGATGACAACGCACCCGCAGAGGCTGGCGAGCGATGGCTGGCCGCGAACCCTGCGGTGGGACGCTTCTGCGCCACGGTGCTCCACCGCGGACCGCATGAGGGCCAGCAAAAGCTGACCTCAGACGAAGCCAAGGCCCTCGGCCTTGAACCAGGCGAGCCAATCTTGGTCTCACCCATGCGTACACAGAAGGGATGAGACATGACCGATCTTCTGCAATTGATTGGTGGCGAGTGGCGCCAAGGAGCCGGACCGCTTTTGGTCTCCACTTCGCCGGTTGATGAGAGCGAAGTCGCTCGCGGCCACGCAGCAGGCAGTGAAGACGTCGCCGATGCCGTCCGCGCGGCTCAAAAAGCAGGCCCTGGCTGGCGGAAGACACCATTCGAGGAGCGCAAAGCCCTCGTCGAACGGTTCGCCGCGATCGCCGCAGAGCGCAAAGACGAGATGGCGAGCTTGATTTCGAAAGAGTCAGGCAAAGCGAAATGGGACGCCCTGACCGAAGCCGGAGCGATTGCCGGGAAGGCTGGCCTGGCGCTCGCGTCTTATGATGACCGCACGCCGACCAAGGAAAAAGAGCAAGGCGCACTGACGCTCCGCATCACCCATAAACCGCACGGTGTGATGATCGTGATCGGTCCCTTCAACTTCCCGGGCCACTTGCCCAACGGCCAGATCATTCCGTCACTCCTCGCGGGCAACACGGTCGTCTTCAAGCCGTCAGAACAAACCCCCGCCGTGGGCGCGCTGATGGCCCAGTGGTGGAAAGAGGCTGGCGCACCTGCTGGCGTCGTTAATGTGGTGCATGGCGATCGTCAGATTGCAGAGGGCCTGATCAAAAGCCCTGGTATCGCGGGTGTTCTCTTCACCGGCGGGATCAATGCAGGACGCGCTATCCATGAGACCATGGCAGGTCGGCCTGAGGTGATCGTCGCCTTGGAGCTTGGCGGCAACAACCCGATCGTTGCTTGGGACGTCGAGAATATAGAGGACGCAGCCCAGATCGTCATTCGCTCCGCCTACATCACAACGGGGCAGCGCTGCACCTGCGCACGTCGCTTGATCGTTGAGGACAGCCCGCAGGGCCAACGCTTGATCGATGCGGTGCAAGCCCTGATCCCGCGCCTGCATGTCGGCCCGCCAGAAGCAGATCCAGAGCCCTTTATGGGCCCTCTCGTCAGCGGCACCAGCGCCGAACGCGCGCTCTCTGCTCAAGCCCAGTTGATCGAGGACGGCGCCAAACCGCTGACCGCCATGGCGCAGCACGAGGCCGGCGCCGCCTATGTCACACCGGGCCTTCTTGACGTCACAGACATGGCCAATGATCCGGATGAAGAGATCTTCGCCCCTCTTCTCAAAGTGGTCCGTGTTAAAACCTTCGATCAGGCGATTAAGGCCGCGAACAATACAAGCTTTGGCCTCGCCGCTAGCCTTCTGTCCGATAGCGAGGAGCTTTGGCAGCGCTTTGATGCCGAGATCATCGCAGGCATTGTCAACTGGAACCGCCAGACCACGGGCGCGTCGGGCTCTATGCCCTTTGGCGGCCCAGGTCTTTCGGGCAACCATCGCCCCGCCGGATCCTACG
>CAWUIJ010000057.1:0-16786 GCA_963922235.1 uncultured Parvularcula sp.
CGAGCCCTCGCTGCTGGTGGGGGAGCCCGTGATCCCTGTCACCATGCGTGCCTTTGGCACCACAATCCGGTGGATGACGGTGCTGATGACCTTTGGTTCTCCGCAGGACGCCATGGTCGAGCAGCTCACGGTGGAGCAATTTCTGCCCGCTGATGATCATACGGCTGCGTTCGTTGAGGCGATGTATCTTTCATCGCCCGTGAAAACCCTGGCGGACGAGAAACCCGTCACGGTCGCCTAGAGTTTTTGGCAGACATCACCGGCTGCTGCCTCTTCCGCCCGAGCATAATACTCATCCGTAGGCGACAGGCGGCGGATCAACGCGACCCCTTGTGGATGATTGAGCACATGAAGCTTGAGGCCCTCGGGCACGGGAACATCTTGATCGCGCGCCAACGCCAAAACGGTACCAGTGACAGAAGGCTCATCCGGCCCCAGATCAATAGCGACCACATTGTCCGTTTCGCCATCATAGACATTGAGCGAACCATAACTGTCCCACGCCCCGCCCTCTACGAGCACTGGGCCGTCGGCGAGATCAAAAAGACAAATCGAATACGCCACGTCCGGCGAGGTTCTGACCACCGACTGCGATTGAGGCGTGGCGCGCGGAGACAACATGAACGTGTGGAAAGGAAGTCCGCGGTCGGCCAGCATATCAACGGCCTTGTTCATTATCGTGCTCGGAAGCATTGACAGTGTCACGACATGAGACGCTACCGCCGCAAGAAAGAAGACGGCCACAGGGACAACAAAAAGCCGGATCATTCTTCGCCCCCGCAAGACAGTCGCTGAACCGAGGGCGGTCTCACATGGGCTTCGGGGTCGTTCAAAACCCCCTCCGTAGGCCGATAGAGACGCAAGGTCAGGTCATACATCCCTGCCGCCTTGCTGGAAATCCAAGCACCCCTCTCCGGTTTCTCCGCTGAAATGATCGCCTCCCAAGCACCTCCGGTCGCGACGTCGCTTGCATCAAAGGACAGGGCGTCGTCATCATTCATCGGGAGCATACTGTCTTGATCATACAGCGTTATCGACCACCAATAGGAAGCTTGGTCGCCGCCGCTCAATCGATATGTGCAGTCCTCCGTGAGGCTCTGACCGTCATCATCCGTGTTGCGCACGAAATAAACTGCTCCTTCTTTTCGCATCGCAAGCAGGCCATGGCGAGCGATACGCGCCCGGAGATAGGGGTCCGCGGCCTCTGACCCGACGGACCAATCGCTCATCCATCCCTCCACGCTGACGTCTGCAAAAGACATCGGCGAGCGATTGCCCATGAGCCCCGCCCCCCAAAGCGCCGTGAGCGGCCCGACGAGAGCGCCAAGCACGAGGGAACCCAAAACTGCTGAGATTCTCATCATGGCCCGACGGTATCGCGCGACCTCACTGGGGACAAGCAAGCAGCCTGTCTTTTGGATCCTTCACCTTTGGCCGCAGTCCCTTCACTATTGGCATCACCTGTGACAAAAACTGTTGATAAGCAGGATCAAAGCCTGCGGGAGGAAAGCATGGTACCCCTTCGCCGGCTTGCTGCTTGCGCCTTAAGCTTGTGTGCTCTGCAAGCTGAGGGATTGACCCAGGACCAGCCCAACGTTGTGGTCATCTTGATCGATGACGCAGGGTTCATGGATCTAGGCGCCTATGGCGGTGAAGCAAAGACACCCGCGATTGATGCGATGACCGCACGGGGCACCATGTTCACCCGCGCGCACTCCTCACCCCTCTGCGCACCCTCCCGCGCCATGCTTCTGACCGGTATCGACAGTCACCGAGCGGGTGTGTCGTTGATTTCAGAAGTTCTGCCCCCAGAGCTTGATGGCCAACCCGGCTATGGCCGCAGCCTTTTGCCAGGTGTACGGACCATTGCTACGCACCTGCAGTCCGCTGGTTATCGGACGTTTATGACGGGCAAGTGGCACCTGGGTCACGAGGCCGGTGAGTTACCAATCGACCATGGGTTTGATCGCTCGTTCGCACTCGACGCATCAGGCGCAGACAACTGGGACGACAAATCCTACCTGCCCTTCTACGATGAGGCCCCCTGGTACGAAGACGGCGAGGAAGCAGCGCTTCCCGAAGACTTCTACAGCTCTGCTTTCATCGTCGATAAGATGATCGACTATCTTGAGGCGGATGAGCGAGAGGATGACCCGTTCTTCGCTTACCTCGCTTTTCAAGCCATCCACATCCCGATCCAAGCCCCGCGGGAGTTCACCGAGCAATATATTGAAACCTATTCTTCGGGTTGGGATGAGCTCCGCCAAACGCGATTCTCGCGCGCGAAAGCGATGGGTCTCATTCCAGAGAATGCTCGGCTCGGGCCAATGCACGAGAGCCTCGCACGCTGGGACAGCCTGTCCCCTGAAGAGCAAGAGTTCAGTGCCAAGAGCATGGCCCTTAATGCCGGTATGCTCTCTGCCCTGGATCATCACCTTGGCCGGTTCATTGCCTATCTCCAAGACAACGACGCCTACGACAACACCGTCTTTGTGATCACGTCAGACAATGGTCCGGAGTACAATGACCCTCTCGTATCAGGGAATCTGGGCCTATGGCTCCAGTTCAATGGCTACAATCGGGATTTCGAGACCTTGGGCGAGCGCGGTAGCTACGCTTTCATTGGTCCCGAATGGGCGAGTGCCGCGGCAAGCCCCAGCGCTCGCTTCAAATTCTATCAGTCCGAAGGCGGGACAAGGGTGCCCCTGGTTATCGCAGGACCCGGCCTACCTGAGGGTCAACGGTCAGAAGCCTTCACCTATGTGACCGACATCGCCCCTACGATCCTAGAGCTGACAGGTTCACCAGCTGTCGACGGCGTTGAGATCACAGGACGCAGCCTTTCTGACATTCTCCAGGGGACCGCCGAGGTCGTCTATGGCCCGAACGAGCCGATTGGGATGGAAATGGCAGGTCACTCCGCACTGGTCAGGGGTGACTACAAGTTGCTGCGGGATGGTGAGCCGCATAGTGACAATGTCTGGCGCCTCTACAACATTGTGGCCGACCCAGGTGAGACCCAGGATCTCGCTGACGTGATGCCGGAGCTCTTCGCCAGCATGATGGCTGACTATGAAGCTTACGCTGACGAATATGGCGTGCTCCCGCTGCCGGAGGGTTACTCCACGATCAAACAAGCTGTGGCCAATGGCTCGCGCCATACGCTGCGCAAGTACGGGCCGTTCCTGTTCGGGTTCAGTGCTGTTTCACTCGCTGCGTTCATCGCTGGCGGGTTTTTTCTATATCGGTATCTTCGTGCAAGGAGGGCATGATCTATGAATTCAACCATGAAAAAGATTGCGGCCGGCGTTGTCGGCGGCGTGGCTGTGATCGGCGGTCTGGCATGGATCAATCTTGAGAACATATTGCTCACGCTGGCGAAGAATGCCGGGTACAAGGGCGAAGTCTTCGACACCATGGAGATTGCTTGGCAACAAGGCCCCGCGACACGCAGCCAAGATCCAGAGCAGCCGAACATCATCTTTATTCTCGCTGACGATCTTGGGTACAATGATATCTCCACCTATGGCGGCGGTGTCGCCGGGGGCACCGTCCCGACACCGAATATTGATCGGCTGCGTGCAGGCGGCGCCAGCTTCGACGTCGCTTATTCTGGAACATCAAGCTGCGCTCCTTCGCGAGGCATGCTGATGACCGGTCGTTACCCCACACGGACGGGTTTCGAGTTCACACCGATGCCAGACGGTATGGCTGGCATCATCACAACCATTGCCAATCGTGCCCGTGAAAACCGGCCTAAGGTCAAGGTCAACAGAAACGCGTCGACGATCTCCTACATCGATCAGGGGCTACCCACGTCAGAAGTGACAATCGCCGAAACGCTCAGAGAGGTCGGCTACCACAACGTCCATATCGGCAAATGGCATTTGGGCCGGTCCCCAGACACCCTCCCGCAAGCACAGGGTTTTGACGAGAGCCTTTTGATGACCAGTGGACTGTACCTTCCTGAGGATCATCCCGGCGCGGTCAACTCAAAGAATGACTTTGACCCGGTTGACCGTTTCCTGTGGTCGGCCATGCAGTACATTGCTCAGTATAACAACGGCCCAGCTTTCGAGCCAGGCGGCTATCTCACCGATTGGTGGACGGACGAAGCGATTGACGTGATTGAGGCGAACAAGAACCGTCCCTTCTTCCTCTACCTCGCGCACTGGGCTGTCCACACACCGCTGCAAGCGCGCAAAGAAGACTATGAGCTGCTCTCGCACATCGAGGACCACAACGAGCGGGTCTATGCGGCGATGGTGCTGTCTCTCGATCGCAGCGTAGGCAGGATTATGGACTCCCTCGAGGAGCAAGGCCTCGCAGACAACACGATCATTGTCTTCAGTTCAGACAATGGCGGCGCCAACTATATCGGTCTTCCCGACATCAACAAACCCTTCCGTGGTTGGAAGATTACCTTCTTTGAGGGCGGCATCCGTGTGCCGATGATCATGAAATGGCCAAACAAGATTGAGGCTGGAACGACAATCACTGCACCCGTGAGCCATATTGACGTGATGCCGACCCTGGCCGCAGCAGCAGGCGCGCCTTTGCCTGACGTGAAAATCGACGGCGTGAACCTTCTTCCGATTGCACTCGGCGAGACTGAGGAGCGTCCCCATGATGCGATCTTCTTCCAGTCAGGACCTTACCGTGTGGTTCGCGCAGACGATTGGAAGCTGCAACTCAACGCCAGACCGGGCGCTGTGCATCTCTACAATCTTGCCTCGGACCCGACCGAGCAAATCAATGTTGCACAGTGGTACCCGGAAAAGGTCGCTGAGCTGACAGCCATGATTGAAGACCACGTCAGCAAAGGGAACGGTCCCCTCTACGACTACCAAATCGAAGGTTTCGTCTCCGTCGACAAGCCGCTCGACCGAAACTACGTTCCAGACGATGATGAATATATCCTGTGGCCCAATTAATTGGACCACTGAGGTGATTAGGGAAGTTACCGGAGACGGATCTTCTCAGTCCCGGCAGGTAGGCTGAACAGCATACCATCTTCCGTCACGGTGATGGGCCCCGAAAAATGCTTGGGCGCATCACCGAGATAAGCCGGATAAAGAAGACGCGTTGGCGGCGGCGGGATCAGGTGATAAAACGCCAAATAGTCCACGCCAGCCTCTTCAGCCATTTGGGCAGCCTCTTCCGGGGTCGCATGATAATCCGGAATGTCATGGGCAATGATCTCGACCTGGTCATTTCCCACAGCAGCAGCAGCGCGCTCCAAAATCCCCACAAGATCCTGCTGCAGACCATCATGGATCAAGAGATCGGCACCACGCGCTGCCTCTATCATGTTGTCGTCATAGGCCGTGTCGCCGCTAATCGTCACCCGGCGATCTTTATAGTCGATACGAAACGCGACAGCAGGGTCCACGGGTTCATGATTGATCTCATAGGCCGTCACGGTCAGCTCGCCTGACTGATAAACGACCAAAGACCCGCCCTCCTCCACGGAAAACTCTGTGGCGACACCGCCATAACCCGCAGGGGGTATGGCTTCTTCTCCGTGGTGTTCAATCCGGTAGGTCGCATCGACAGCATAGGCCATGTTAAAGCCAGCCACGACCTGCTCCGTGCCGACAGGCCCATAGATGGGAAGCGGCGCCTGGCGCCGCCCTCCTGCCCAGGACTGAAGCAGCATCTCACCCAAACCATCAATATGATCTGAGTGCAGATGGGTGAGGAAGATCTTGTCGATCTCACCGGCGTTGATACCCATCACTCCGAGCTGGCGGGAACTGCCGCCACCTGTATCGAAGATCATGAGCTCTTCCCCTGCGAGCACTGCCAAACACGGACCAGCACGATTGGGAGCTGGCAAAGGAGACGAGGATCCGCACACGCCGACATGAATTCCGTCCGGCAAGTCATCGAGGGGCGAGCCCGCGAGCCTCTCCTTGGTGACACGCTCGAACACCATGAGGCCAAGGCTTCGTTGATTGGCTTTGAACAACACAACGCCAAGCACCACTGCGGTGGCAGCAATCGATGCTATACGGATGATTTTCACTGACTCTATCGCCTTCTATGACTGATGGTTTACGGCGCCGTCTGCGCAATGCTTGGGCGTTCGTTCATTGCCTCTCGCCAACGCCAGATGTTTGTCAGCTCCTCCGAAGGGCGATTTTTGATCACCTTCGAGAAATCAACAGCCACAACAGCGACCAGATCCGCGGCAGAGAAATTGTCTGATGCCAGGAACTCGCGGCCCTCGAGGGCCTCGTTGAGCACTTCCCAGAAAACGCCGAGGCGGCTTGCGCCACGTGCGGCGAGCTCTGGAATTTGATCGTAATTCACAGGCCCGGTGAGAGCGCGCCCCTTCATCCCCGGCGCCACATTTCTCAGGACTTCAGCAACCGCTCCAAGGCCCTCAAATTCTGTGCGCGCTGACCACGTGGCGATGGATGCGCGCTCTAGGGGGGTTACCCCTAAGAGCGGTTGATCGGGGTGCTTCGCATCGAGATAAGCGAGAATACCCGCATTGTCGGTGAGGACGTGACCTTCCTCCACCTTCAGTGCAGGAACAGTACACGACGGATTGATCGCGCGATACTCATCGCCCAGATGCTCTCCAGTCATGAGATTGACACTGACGGACTCATAATCGAGCCCCTTTTCCAGCAACACGATTTCAGCGCGCCGCGGGCTGGGTGCCATACCGAACGTATAAAGAGTGTAAGTCATTTAAGACGCTTTCGGAAAGTTGACGACGAGACCGCGTGAAGGATTGACCCGGCCTTTCACGCTGTCACGCCACGCATCGGCAGCGCCTTCGGGACCAGAAATGAAATCGTAGGTGAAAATGCCTTCGAGGTCTTCGGCAGCCTTGGCCCAAGCAACCGCCGCTCGCTGCATCGCCACACCCGGCCCGAAGTCCACTTCACGCTTTTGAAACTGTGCCGGCGCAAAGAACATCGTGGGCTGAGCACCAGGAAGCGGCTCTCTTTGTCGCGGCTTCTCCCAATGGGTCGCGCCCACAATCGAGCTCACCTTCACATTTTCGCCCAGGTGGTTATGGATGGCAGAGATGATCTCAGAACTGCCCGACATATCAACGAACGCAGTGGGCACTTGGGCAAGAGACGTGATCTGATCGTAGGTCATTTGCTCGTCGAAAAACTTCAGCTCTTTGACGAAGTCGAGATTGCGCGGCGAAGTCAGGCCAATCGTCTTCGGCCGATTGTCGCCATGCTGATTAAAGACGGCACCAACACCAAAACCGGTTTTGGACGAAGCACTGCCGACAACGATTTGCTCAACACCAAAGAAGTCATTGTCGAGCAGCCAGTCATAGATAATGTAAGATGTCCCAAAGAGCGGGAACAGCACCTGGCGCGCATCCTCCTTGCCCTGCAAAATATCAGGCTCCTCAGCGACGAGTTGGTAGTTGTTATAAAGAGGCGGGAGCTCAGCCCGATGAGGCGCCGCGCATTTCACAGAGCCCTTTTTGCGCACAGGCTGGAGCACCGCGTGCGTCGCCATTGGGAAGAAACCGTAAAGCCGCTCGCCAACGGCGAGCTCTTCTGTCTTTGAACTGATGACTGTTCCGTATCCCCAGACCGGGACAATACCGCGGCCCTCGGCACCCTCGACGGGGTAGAACTTCCAGTAACCGATCATGTCACCGGCAACCGCGTAGGTCACGTTGTTAGCGGTGAGGCCGTAGGACTCAATCTCGACCAGGACTTCGCCGTCAGTGATCTCGGGCATGGGGCGCTGACGCACCTCCACATCAGTGATGTCAACTCTTTTGACCAGCAATTCGCTCAACATAGGGCTTGTTCCTCCGACAATTGTATGCGCTTTTGCGCGCCTTCATCCCTCTCGTTTGAGCCAGAGCTTGTCCGCCAGCAAGCCAGCAACAGCAGCACGAAGGGTGATGCCCCATCGAGCGTCCCAAGCGCCAAGCCTTCTTTTGGCATTGATGATGTCACATCTCATCTGTAACGAACTTTGCCAAGCAAACAAGACGATGTTCGCGTCATCAGCTTCAGCGAAAACGAGCTGGACACTGGCTGGATCGAGCGCGACGAGAGACGTCATCCGAGGGAGAAGCACATGCCAGAGACACCTTATATTTTGTACGGAATGCCACTGTCGCTTTATACGGGGAAGGTTCGAGCCTATTTAATCCGCCGACGGATTGCCTTTGAAGAGCGGATTGGAACATCCCCTGAGGGCGTTGCCGCGGTGTCCGAGAAAGTCGGCCGCTTTATCATACCCGTTCTCGAGACTCCCGAAGGCGAGGTCTGGCAGGATGGCTCAGAGATCATCGACCGTCTCGAAGAGCGGCATCCCAACCCATTTCCTGTTGTTCCTCAGTCGCCTTCGCACGCCGTGATCGCTCATCTCTTTGCGCTTTTCGGATCGGAAGGGCTCCTAAGGCCCGCCATGCACTACCGGTGGAATTTCGATGAGACCAATCTGGGCTATATCCGCGAAGCCTTTATGGAAGGCGTCCCCATCGAAAAGTATAGCGAGGCTTGGGAAGCGTTCTTCCTCAATATGAGCAGCCGTATGCGCGCGGCCACAACAATGTTTGGCGTCAACGAGGAGACGGCACCAACCGTAGAACAGTCGTACAAAGAATTTCTCTCACTCTTTAATGCGCATCTCGAAAAGCATCCTTTTTTGCTCGGCGACCACCCAACTGTTGGGGACGAGGCCTTCTATGGTCCCCTCTTCCCTCACCTTGGCCGCGATCCCGTTCCTGCACGCATGATGAAGAACGAAGCCTACAACGTTTTTCGTTGGACAGAGCGGCTCTCGCACCCAGGCTCGAAATTGGGATCAGATCTGATTGATCTCAAAAACCCACCGGAGACATTGGTGGCTCTGCTTTCCTATATCAGAGACGAGTATCTTCCGGATATTTTGGCGCATATCGACTTTGCCGAAAATTGGCTTGCTGAACACCCCGATATCAAGACCGGTGAGAGCGGCGTGGATAAACGCTCAAGACGAGCGATTGGCGCTGCCGAGTTTGAATGGCGCGGCCATAAGATCAGTGCCTTGGTTATGCCTTATCGGCTTTGGCTGCTCGAGCGCATGCAACAGGCTTTTGCAAGCACAAGCGGGGAAGACCGGGACGTTGTGAACGGGCTTTTTGCACAAGCGGGTTTGACATCGCTCCTCGAGCGACGCGTCTCGCGACCTGTCATGCGCGAAGACAATATGGAAGTCTGGGGCGCTCCGCGGGACACATCCCTTACAGCTTAGCCTCTTTCATCAGTGATCGAATGAGCCGACGCGTGACAGCGTCGGCTTGTTCGACGCTGAGTTTTTGATCCAGGCGAAGTCCCCGCCAGCATTGGAAACTGGTCACAACCAAGAGGCTCTCGAACAACTCATCATTGATCGGATCGATCACCGAAAGTGCGAGCTGTAGGCTCTCTCGTTCTAGGCGAAGGTTCTCAATATAGTCGGACATAACAAACTCAGACGAGAACCGACGAATGTTGCCAGCAATTTTGAGCGGCATCACGCGCTCCAGAACCTCATTGCGCCGATCAATCAACTCATCGAGACGGTCATGCACGTCTGTTGCCTCGAAAGGATCAGTCAAGAGAGGTTCAAGGTCTTTACGAACGATCTCGGTCATCTCACGATAAAGCGAATCGAGATCATCGAAATGTCTGTAGACGGTTCGGAGTCCAACGCCAGCCAGTTTCGCAACACGCGATGCACTAGGATTAACGTCGCCCCCTTGGACAAGCTCCATCATTGCCCGGACAATGGCTTGCCGATTCGCCTGGCCGCGCTTTTTTCGGCCATCCGTTTCCGGCTGTTCTGTATTCGCTTCGGACGCATTGGACATTGCAATCGCCTCTTTATGTGACTCACTGGTTCTCTCACGCGCCTGGTGTGCCGAAGCCACGCTAGGGGTAACCCTAGAGAGAAAGTGTCAAGAGAGTGCCACTAATGAGAAGGCAGGGGAAGGAAAAGCTTCACCCCGTGGCCCGATCGCTTCCTGCATGCGCGTCACGCCAGCCTTTTGGAGCCACCACTTTGAATTGGCGTGCTTTTTCTTCCCAATCGGAAAGCAGTGTCTCTGCGACGACTGAGCCCGTCGCCTCAAAATGACGAGTCACAAAGGCGCGACATTCTTCCTCAAGATCGCCCAAAGGAGACAGCTCAACATGCTCCGGGTTCAAACGCTCAGGAAGTTTATCCTCGCTATCCAGCACGAATGCGACACCGCCAGTCATCCCCGCCGCGAAGTTATCTCCGACCGGACCAAGAACCAAAACGCGGCCGCCCGTCATGTACTCGCAACCATTCGTTCCGCAGCCTTCGATGACGGCCACTGCGCCCGAGTTCCGAACAGCAAACCGTTCGCCTGCGGAGCCTGCAGCAAAGAGTGAACCTGCAGTCGCACCGTAAAGACATGTGTTGCCAACCACAGCCGGTGATTGGAGCGCCTCGCGTGTCGGCGGGGTCACCACGATCTCCGCACCAGAGAGGCCCTTGCCCACATAGTCATTGGCGTCGCCGACCAGCTCAATACGAAGACCGGTCGCACCAAATGCGCCAAGTGACTGGCCCGCCGATCCTTTGAGCCGTAAACGGAGATGTCCTGCGGGAAGGCTGTGTGCGCCAAACCGTCGAACAATCTCGCCTGACGTCCGTGTACCAACAGCCCTATGCGTGTTGCGTACGGTATAGGTCAGCTGCATCTTCTCGCGGCGCTCCCAAACAGGTGCAGCGTCAGCGAAAATCTGTTCGTCGAGAGTGGGGTCGACTTCGTTGCGGCCGGTCCGTGTGCTGCGCGGTGGACGCGTGCCAACCTCTGCGCGCACAAGCAAAGGCCCAAGATCAAAGTCATCAAGCAGCTCAGAACCACGGCTCTGCTGCCGCAAGAGATCAGCACGCCCGATCACGTCTTCAAGCGACCGTGCACCGATGGATGCAAGAATCTCCCGTGTTTCCTCAGCGATGAACGTCATAAGGTTGACGACATGATCCGCCGTACCGGAGAAACGATCTCGCAGACGAGAGTCTTGCGTACACACGCCCACGGGGCAGGTGTTGGAATGACACTGGCGCACCATCAAGCAGCCCATGGCCACGAGCGATAGTGTTCCGATGCCGTATTCCTCTGCACCCAACATAGCGGCAATGACGATATCGCGGCCCGTCTTGATCCCACCATCCGTCCGCAAGGTGACGGACTCGCGGAGCCGATTGAGTGACAGGACCTGGTTCACCTCAGCGAGGCCAAGCTCCCACGGGCTGCCTGCAAACTTGATCGACGT
Source organism: uncultured Parvularcula sp. (assembly GCA_963922235.1). GTDB lineage: Bacteria > Pseudomonadota > Alphaproteobacteria > Caulobacterales > Parvularculaceae > Parvularcula. The sequence continues at coordinate 11,274 of CAWUIJ010000057.1, forward strand.
TTGCGGGCTTGCGCCGGTGCCACCAACATTGCCGGAGATCAAGATCACATCGGCTTTGGCCTTTGCCACGCCAGCGGCAATCGTTCCAACGCCTGCGGATGAAACGAGCTTGACGCAAACCCGCGCGATTGGGTTCACTTGCTTCAAATCGAAGATCAGCTGCGCTAGGTCTTCGATAGAGTAGATATCGTGATGCGGCGGCGGCGAAATCAGGGTGACGCCTGGCGTCGAATGCCGCATTTTCGCAACAAATTCTGTGACCTTGAAGCCTGGCAGTTGCCCGCCCTCGCCCGGCTTCGCGCCTTGAGCGACCTTGATCTCAATCTCTCGGCATTGGTTGAGGTATTCCGCACTGACACCAAATCGGCCTGAGGCCACCTGTTTGACGACAGAGTTCATGTTGTCGCCATTCGGCAGCGGGGTGTAGCGCGCGGGATCCTCTCCGCCCTCTCCGGACACGGATTTTGCACCGATCCGGTTCATCGCGACGTTCAAAGCGCCATGAGCTTCTGGAGAGAGCGCGCCTAGAGACATGCCGGGGGTCAAAAAGCGCTGGCGGATCGCGTTGACGCTCTCCACCTGGTCAAGCGGGATGGCTTGGCCTTCGCGGAAGGTCAAAAGATCGCGAAGGCTGACCTGCCCAGCGCCTTCTGACGCCTTCACATAGCGCCGATAGGCATCTTGATCATCGTTCCGAACCGCGTTTTGCAGCTCCCGGATCATCTCGGCTTCATAAGCATGCCGTTCGCCGCCGCTGCGGACCCGGTAGAAACTGCCGACGGGAAGCGCTTCGACCCGGTCATCCCATGCACGCGCATGGACACTCTGCAGCATACGCTCAATCCCGCTAAGGCCGAGGCCTGAAAGGCGGGAGGAAGCACCGGGCAAGAATTGATCCACCAAGCTGCGCGATAGACCGAGCACCTCAAAATTGCATCCACCGCGATAGGCCGAAAGAACCGAGACGCCCATCTTGGATAGGATCTTCAAGAGACCATCTTCAACCGCTTTCTTGTATCGAAGCGTGAGGCTACCGATGCTGTTCTCTCCGTAGAGACCATCGGTCTGCTGAGCGGCGATCGTATCGAGAGCAAGATAGGGGTTCACCGCGGTTGCACCGACGCCGATCAGAACAGCCGCATAATGGCTGTCGAGACATTCAGCGGAACGCGCCGTGATGGAACATTTTGAGCGGAGCTGCTGCGCGACTAAAGCCGAATGCACCGCGGCCACAGCGAGGACCATGGGCACACCCATGCGCTCGGGACCCTGATGTTCATCGGTCAGAACAAGGTGGGTTGAACCCGCACGAACGGCAGAAAGGGCTTCTGTCACAATATCTTGGAGGCGTGTTTGAAGCGCGGCGCCCGCTGGCTTTGTCAGAGCACTCGTCATGATCGAGCAATCGATCGACGCACCCTGACCACCCAGTTCAACGGAGAGGCGCTCCAGCATCCCATTGGTGAGGATAGGCCCATCAAGAACGAACACATCCGTTTGCGTCTCATCCTCAGCGAGAATGTTACCCAAGTTCTTGAACCGGGTCTTGAGGCTCATCACCCGGCCTTCGCGGAGTGGGTCAATCGGCGGATTGGTGACCTGACTGAACCGTTGGCGGAAAAAATGAGGAAGCGGACGGTATTGATCCGACAACACCGCGATAGGCGTGTCATCGCCCATGGAGCCGATGGCTTCTTTTCCATCGAGGGCCATGGGCCGGAGGATGAGTTCAAGATCTTCCCGCGTGAGACCTGCGCCCAGCTGTCTTCTGCGCAAGGCTTCGGCATCAAAGAGGCGTTCTTCCGGCCCTGGCCCGATGATCGGATCGAGCTGTTTCACATTGCCGAGCCAGCGCTGATAGGGATGCGCTTCGACGAGTGAACCGATGATATCGTCCTGGTCGAGAAATTTTCCTTGGGCGAGGTCAGCAGCGATGATTCCGCCTGCCGCCACAGCGCCGCGCACTGTGACCTGCTTATCATTCAGCGGACACATGCCTGTCTCAGACCCAACAGCGAGCAATCCATCAGCGGTCAAAGCATAGCGCAAGGGCCGCAAGCCGTTGCGATCGAGGCCCGCAATCACGTAGCGGCCGTCAAAGGCGCAGATCGCAGCGGGACCATCCCAGGGCTCCATCACCGCGTTACAGTACTCGTAAAGCGCGCGGACCTCGGGCTTCATGACATCGCCGCGCTTTGACCAAGCCTCTGGCATCAAGAGCGCTTTTGCCATGGGTGCGCTACGGCCTGCACGGACGAGAAGCTCGAAGACACCATCGAGCGCCGCACTGTCTGATGCACCGGGAAGAATGACCGGCTTCACATCATCGTCATGCAGACCAAAGGCACGGCTGGCCATTTCTGGCTCGTGGCTTTCCATCCACCGAATGTTTCCGCGTACGGTGTTGATCTCACCGTTATGTGCCAGCATGCGGAACGGTTGTGCGAGGCGCCATTCGGGAAAGGTGTTGGTGGAGTAGCGCTGGTGGAAAATGGCGAAGGCCGAACTGAACGCCTCGTCCTGGAGGTCGTGATAGAAGGCATCGATATCCTGGGCACGGAACATGCCTTTATAGATGACATCTTCCATGGAGAGCGAGCAGATATAAGCATCAGAAAGACGCTCCGCCTGCAGGCGATTTTCGATCCGGCGGCGCACGATAAAGAGATGCCGCGCAACCTCTGATGGGGAACGATCTTGCGGGTCAAAGAAGAGAACTTGCTCGATCTCTGGCCGAGCCTCACGGGCCTGATCGCCGATCACGGTCTCATCAATCGGCACCTGGCGCCAGCCGTAAAGGCCGAGACCGAATGACAGGACCTCCGCCTCGATGATCGCCCGGGCACGATCTTGTGCGGCGAAATCGGTCCGGGGCAGGAAGATCATCCCGACACCGATGGCCCGCTCACCCGGCTCATGACCTGCAGCGCGCACGCATGCGCGGAAGAATTCTTGCGGCACACCTGTCCGGAGCCCGGCGCCGTCGCCGGTCTTCCCGTCCGACGCCAAGGCACCGCGGTGCCACACATTGTTGAGAGCCGCGATCGCTTTGGTCACCACCTCGCGCCGGGGGTGGCCGTCAAGCGCCGCCACCACGCCCACACCGCAAGCATCGTGCTCATCAGCACGCCGATAAAGACCGCGGGATTCGAGATCCTCGCGCGAAAGAAGAGAAGAGGTCATGCGTTTACCGATTGTGTCTGGGGCGCGGCATCAGCCTGTGCGGCCGCGCGCTCCTGCAAGAATGAATGGATCCCGGCGGCAGCCTTCTGGCCGTCATGGACCGCCCAGACGACCAGGCTCGCGCCGCGGACGATATCGCCCGCTGCAAAGACGCCTGACTCAGCTGTTTCAAACGTCTCGCCGTTGACGCGGAGCGTTCCCCACCGGGACACTTCAAGCGTGGGAACACCAAAAGCCGTCACGACGTCCTCAGGTTCAAAGCCAAGCGCGGCGATCACAAGATCAGCGCCGAGCAAGGCCTCGCCGCCAGCCACTTCTTCTGGCTGCTGACGACCTGTCCGATCTTTCGGGCCAAGCCGCATCCGCGCGACATTGACGCCAAGGCCATCAGCCTGCTTGCTGACGGACTTCGGGTTCGAGAGCCAACGGAACGTCACGCCCTCTTCCTCTGCATGCGCCACTTCGCGTGCAGAGCCGGGCATGTTGGCGCGGTCGCGGCGATAAAGGCAGGTGACCTCTTTCGCGCCCTGACGGACCGCTGTGCGGACACAGTCCATCGCCGTATCACCGCCGCCGATCACGACCACGCGCTTGCCATCAGCGTTGAGAGCACCGCTGTCGAAATCCGGAACAGCGTCACCGAAACCTTTCCGGTTGGACGCCGTGAGATAGGTCAGTGCCGGAACAACCTGTCCCGGTTCACAAGGGGCGGGTAGCGGGCGTGCCTTATACACACCCGTCGCGATCAACACGGCATCGTGCTTGCTGCGAATGTCAGCAAACGGCACGCTTCCGCCAATGTCGGCATTTTGAACGAAGCTCACGCCAGCATCAGCCAAGCGCTGAATGCGGCGGCCCACGACGTCTTTTTCAAGTTTAAACCCGGGGATGCCATAGGTCAGGAGCCCGCCTGCCCGATCATAACGATCATAGATCGTCACCTGATAGCCCTCAGACCGCAGATGATCGGCCGCGGCCATGCCCGCAGGTCCGGCGCCAATGATCGCAACGCTCTCTGGACGCTCTTCATCGGGCTTGATCGCTTCAACCCAGCCTTCATCCCAAGCCCGGTCGGTAATGGTCTTCTCGATAGCACCAATCGTGACTGTTCCGTGCCCCGATTGCTCGATCACGCAAGAGCCTTCACACAAACGGTCTTGAGGACAGATGCGCCCACAAATCTCAGGCATGGTCGAGGTGCTGGCCGAGACCTTATACGCCTCTTTGAAGTCGCCATCCGCAGCCAGGCGGAGCCAATCGGGGATATGGTTCCCCAGCGGACAGCCTGAGGAGCAAAAGGGCACACCGCATTGGGAGCAGCGCGAGGCCTGGACCTTCGCCGCAGCTTCCTGAAATCCATCATCTATCTCGCGAAAATCGCGAGCGCGTTCTTCCGCCGTGCGTTTTTGCGGCGGTTGACGCTCCTCATCCACAAAGCGGAGCATGTCAGCCATTGTTCACTTCCCTGGACTGTCACCGGGCTTGCAGCAGCTCGGGTTAATAGAATGGCGCAACATCAAGGTCGCCGTTGCCCACGCGCTGCCTGGCGCCTTCTAGAGGCTTGCCCCGCAGCGCACAAGATCAAGAAGCCGGTTCGTGCGCATTCGTCGCCTCGGTGAGCAGATTCTGTCACAATTGAGCTCGAAGGGCCGCAGCAGGGCAGAGGGTCCTTAATTAATCAGTTAAGCACACTAGCGAACCAATCACCGCTTCGTTACGCTTGTCCGGTGAGTGAAACCGTTGAAAAGCCTGGCCCTGCAGCCTGCGTGAAGACCGTCCGATGAAATCTGCTCAAGCAGAAAAAAAGCCCAATGACACGCGTCAGGCTCTGATCGCGGCGGCAGCGACGCTCATGAGCGAAAAAGACACTCTCGATGTGTCCCTAGCCGAAATCGGCCGCGCGGCGAACGCGAACTCCGCGCTGATCAAATATTATTTCGGCAGCAAAGAGGGCCTCCTGATGGCGGTCCTGGAGCAGGACTTCGAGACTGGCCTTCGCAGGCTGGAGCGCTTGGTCGAGTCGGACCGCTCACCTGAGGAGAAAATGCGTCTCCACATCAGGGGCCTTATCGAGACCTATCACACCCACCCCTATCTCAATCGCCTGGTCCAAAAGATGTCCCGGGAGGCGTTGCCAGAAAACGTGGAACGGCTGGCCGACGCCTTCATTAAGCCGATTTCCGAGGCCCAGAGTGTTATCCTCGAAGAAGGCGTCGCAGCAGGGGTCTTTAGGCCGATTGAGACGTGGTCGTTCTATTTCCAGGTCGTGGGTTCCGCGAGCCATATCTATGGGCATCGCTACGTGCTGAAATCTGGCCTTGGCGTGTCGC
>CAWUIJ010000058.1:0-16282 GCA_963922235.1 uncultured Parvularcula sp.
GGCATTCACCGCTCGCCAAAAGCTTGGGGTGAGTTTGCCAATTACCTGCTGGGTAAACCAGGCCTTTTCCGCCGGATGTTCCTCCCATGGCTTGAGTACTTCCGTCCCGGCTTCCACCCTTGGGTCCACGACAATCGTAAGAAACTGCTCGAAACTGAGAAAGCTGTTCTCGGTGATGCAGAGGCTTACGGAACGGTTGCTGCTGCCTAACCCCTCGTGGGCAGCGCATACTTGGGTGAGGTCCGCGTTTCGGTGCGGGCCTCACTCACTTTTGAGTGGGGAAACAGTGACTCTGTGAGATCACGAGCATCCGTTCCCACGCGCTTTGACCAGCTCGATCCATGCCGTTTGTGCACAAATAGCCATTCGATCCTGTGGCGTTGGAACTCGACAAACGCCTCAATTCTGTCAGCCCGCCAATTGGCCGCATCTTTATCAATGTGGAGCTTGGTGCTGACTAAATCTATGTTGCGATCTTCACGTGTATGCACCATCTGATCGATGATGATCATCCCATCACGCACAAGTTAGACGGGCGCCCATCTTTAATTCTTTCGTGTAGGGAATTAAATTGTACCCAGCGCAGCTTAGATCCGACAAACGGAGCAGGCCCCCAATCAATTGGGGCACAACCTATGTCGGTATCGATTGCGATTGACATGTGCGAGAGGGCGGCGAACTCAACCGATCGCTCGGAAATGATGCGAAACGGCGAGGCTTATACGCTGACACTGCTCAAAGGCCTGCTCCAACGGTGCAATAGTGTCCGTGGCCACAGATACATAGCGTTGATCGGTGCTAGGAGGATCAGCGGGCTCTGCGAAGCTGTCAATCATGCTCTGGCCCGCTGTTTGCGGAAATCCCTCGCATAGGCGTTGTACGGCACTCGAGATATTCAGTGAAAGGATATCCTCAAAAACCTGTTCACGAGAAAAACCAGACGCGCCGCTAAAGGTGGGTAGGTTTCCAGCGATAAGAAACATGTGCTGAATCAATGCAATGCGGATCGCGTGCAGCAAATCCAAATTGAGTGGCGGGGTCTTTTCGATGGAGAATCCCATCTCGCCCAGAGCCCGTTTGAGCGCAATGACGCTGGGCCGGAGGCGGGCAGCTGTTTGAAGCGCATCGAAATAGCGGCGGTCTTCCGCTAACTGATGAGCGAGATGGCCGCATGCTTGTTCGATATGGGGCTCACGCCCATTGATTGGCCTCGTGGCCCATGACGATCCATCATAGAGTTTCATGTAGGCGATGAGTGTTTTCATGTCGGAAAGTTCTGTTGCGCGGGCAACGAGGGACATGAGACGACGAAACCGATCAGAAGACTGCGCCAATTCAGCGTAGGCCTCAGGTTCTGTCGCGATCGCGTCGCCAACCCCTTCATGAATGTTGGCGAGGTAGCCGATCTGTTCGAGGCTGCCATTGTGAGAGATCGCGCGAATTCGGCGGAGACTGAGATCTTCTTCCGCTGACCGATCGAATTGACGCTTTGTCTTTCTTGAGCCGGACAGGGGCAGCATTGCCAGTCCTGGCCCCATCACGACACTGGCAAGACCGGAAAAATGGAAAAGATCCTTTTGCCGATCCTTTATGAAATTGAAAAAATCGATGCTTGCTTCTGTGCGCTGATAAAAAGGGTCAATCGATTTTGGTGGGCCGTTTGGAACAGCGTTCAGGAGGCCAGCAATGACCGCTTCGGCATTTTCTTTTGAGTTAAACCAGGAAAACCCATCTCCCCCTTGAAAGCTCGATTCATGGATGAGCCGAATACCCCTTGATCGGAAGTGCTCGCGCGCGTGGGGGCTCATGATGTATTGGCTTCGGTCAACAATTGAGCCCGGATGGCCGCCTCGTCCCATACTCTCGCCATGGGTGTTGAAAACGATGGCTTCCAAGTGGTCGAGGCCTTTCGCTTTCATTTCATCGGCAAGCTGAATTTGGAGGCGCTCAATGGCCAGGCCAGCGGGAAGCTGTCCCATGAATCGGCCTGCGTCGGAAAAGCCCGCCTCAATGGACACCCGGCCTCGGGTTTGGACCTGCTCCTGAAATCCTTTTTGCTCCAGCAAGAGCGATAAGATCCGACGGCTTCGCTCGAAACTTGGCGCAGTTTCAAAGAGCGGGCAGATATCGATCGCGTGAGCTGCGCCGTAGCGTTTTGCCAGGAAGATGGCGGTGAGAACAGTGAGGGGATTCTCGCACTCCGCAATCAGTAGACGAATGGGTGTGTCTTCATCGATATGTTTGATAATTTGCGCAGCTGCGATAGCAATGCGCCGTGCGGAAGACGTCTCTGCCGCTAAGCTTCCGAAATTGACCCGTATGGGTTGGACTTGCGTAATCGCGTCGTTCACCGCAGTGAGTGCCGAGCGCCCGAAGAGATCAGCTCCCGGATGAAGAGGTAATACAGAACGCGCAGCGTTCCGGATCTGAGAGGCGTTGAGACGAAAATGGATCTCTCCCAACCCAAGGCCGCGCGCCTTCATGAGGCTTGCAATGGCCAAAATTTCGATGGCTTGGGGGGCTTCCATGTTTTCAGCAGCGCCCTGAAGGCAGGAGATGGTGTCTTTGAGTGAGGTGAGGCGATCGTCACCCTCTGCCGTTAGACGATCTGCTGCCGCCACCAAACCTTCCTTCGTCTGAAGGGTATCGTGGTTGGAAAATCCTTCGATCTCTGCAGTCGTCCTTACCAACCCTCGGCGTAGGCGATTGATGCATTGGTCAATCTCCGCGTTGGTGGGAAGGGCCTCAAGGCGGGAGATATAATCAATCAGTGCCTGCTCTTTTTCGATCAGCCGGTGGATGATGATCCGTTCCCATCCGATATCCTGGCGACCATCAAGATCATAGCCGACCCAGGTCGCTAGGCTAACGGGTGTGGGTAGCAGCTTCCGAAACCCTTCGCCGAAACGACGGTGCGCTTCGATCAGAGCGTGCCGAGAAGCAGTTGTCACTGCCTCGCCTGCATGGCGCAGCGCTAGGCACGCCTCCTGATGTTCTTCTGTCAGACTAATCGATGACCTGATCTGTGTGGCTGGTGTGGTGTCGCCCTCGGATAGGATTGATGCGACGCCGTCTTTGGTCATGGCGAAGGTCGGGTGTCCCGTGAAGACCACTGTTTCTGAAGGGCGCGAAACGCGATCGCTAAAAGCGTCTTCGGTGCTGCAATCCTCAGTAAGCTGTCTCATTGCGGCTCCGAGGTCTTTGTCTACCCCAAGATATGCTCTTGCTTCCTCCCTGCGATGTTGCACCGCCTCGCAGGAGAACTCGTCAATCAGAGCCTGGGTATCGGCCAATGTGATCGCGCCAGCTTCAAGCGCTTTCGATAGCTCGTAGCCCAGTCGCCTGACCGGATTGGCGAGTGGGTCTGTTTCCAATTCACCCCGCAACGCGATCAGACGGGCTTCAAGGGCACTTCGGTCAAAGGACAATTGATCAGCCATGCTACTGCTTTAGTCGTGGCGGCCGCGCTTTGCCAACGCTGCCATGCTGCGAAGATAGCAGTTTACCTCAGCGTTATTCTGTGGACAGTGTTCGCAACAGAGGGTTCTGGCCATACCGTGCACGCATAATATGGCTGAGTGGAGAGTGATTGAATATGTCGACAATGCTTGACGTTGCAAAGCTTGCAGGCGTGTCGGTCAAGACGGTTTCGCGTGTCATCAACAACGAGCCTTACGTGCAAGATGCACTCAGGGCGCGTGTTAAAGCAGCGGCCAAGGATTTAGGATACATTCCAAGTGCTTCGGCGCGATCTCTTCGTAGCCGGAGAAGCTACCAAATCCACATGATCAGCCACATCATCACGACGCCTTACGTGCATGCGATCCAAGCAGGAGCGATGCAAGTCTGCCAAAGCGATGGCTATCAGCTGGTTGTCTCCGTGTTACCGGACATAGACGGAGATCCAGTGGATGTGATGCGCGAGCGATTTGCCCGCCACATCGCCGCCAACAAGCCTGATGGTGTGATCTTGGTTCCTCCTTTCGCTGACCTTGAGGATGTCAGTCATTGGTTCGAGGATCAGGGGGTTGCGGTCGCCAAAATCGGGGTCAGGTCTACGGATCACAGCATTTTGGCGGTGCAGATTGATGAGTATGAAGCCGCTCGAGAGCTGACTGGGTTGCTGGTGGAGCATGGTCACCGAAGAATTGGTTTCATCCGTGGGCGGGAGAATGAAAGCGCAACCGAAGAGCGCTTCCGCGGATTTCAGGCAGTCTTAGACGACCATAACCTGCCGCTCGATCCATCGCTGGTGATGCCCGGGAACTTCCATTTTTCCTCAGGTGTCGAAGCGGGCGCGCGTTTGCTGGGGCGATCCGATCCGCCCACGGCAATCTTCGCCGCTAACGATGACATGGCGGCAGGCGTCATCGTTGCTGGGCATAAGCTCGGTCTGATCGCGCCGCGCGACTTCTCAGTGGTGGGGTTCGACGATTCGGCAATTGCTGAGAAAACCTGGCCTGCTTTGACGACCGTTCGCCAGCCTGTGCTGGAATTCGGGACAGTTGCGACCGCTGGTTTGATCCGTTCTTTTGAAGGCGAGGGGCCGGAGAACGGCGGCGAAAGGCGGGTTTTGGACTACCTCCTTGTGTCGAGAGATTCCGTCGCTGCCCCTCCACGTTGCTGAGCGCTGAGGGCTTCTCACAAGCTTTTTGGTCAATCCGAACTGTCATTTTGTGCGGATTTGGATGCAAATACGCTCGCCAATCGCGTCGTATTTCTGTAAGAAAACAGTGTCAGACAACGTTGTCATGTAGGAGAGGCATGCGTCTAGACGATAACAAATAAGAATTCTCTCCGGTGAGGAACGCTATGAGCAAGACAGCCGCGGCAAGCGCCGTTGACCCTTCGGAGAAGGACGAAACAAACGTCGGTTTTATCATTTTGATCGCCATCGTTGCGACGCTGGGCGGATTTTTGTTCGGCTTTGACAGTGGTGTGATCAATGGCACCGTCGATGGCCTGCAAACGGCTTTCGATTCAAGCAGTGTCGGCACGGGTTTCTCGGTTGCCTCCATGCTCTTGGGCTCTGCTGCGGGCGCACTCTTGGCGGGAACATTGGCCGATATATTCGGCCGGCGGATGATGCTGGTTGTTGCTGCTGTGATGTTCATCATCTCCGCATGGGGCTCCGGCGTTGCAGGCAACACACTTGAGTTCATCCTTTATCGGATTATCGGTGGATTGGCTGTCGGCGCGGCGTCTGTCATGTCGCCCGCTTACATTGCGGAGATTGCACCAGCACGCTTCCGCGGTGCTCTGGCTACGGCCCAGCAGATCGCCATTGTCACCGGACTCTTTTTTGCCTTTCTGTCGAATTATCTGCTGGCTGGATGGTCTGGTGGTTCGACGGCTGTCTTTGCCTTGGGATTTGAAACCTGGCGCTGGATGTTCTGGGTCGAGTTGATCCCTGCCGCAATCTTCCTCTTGGCGCTCTTCACCATTCCGGAAAGCCCTCGTTTTCTCGTGGCAAAAGGGAAAACAGACAGTGCACGAAGTGTTCTTGAAAAGCTCTTTGGTCGTTACGGCCGGAAAAAGGTCGAGGACATCGAGAGCACGCTCGATAGCGACCATAAGCCGAGCCTTGGCGATCTCTTTGTCGGTGGGAAAATTCGCCCAATCGTTTGGGTTGGCATCGGGTTGGCCGCTTTCCAGCAATTGGTCGGCATCAACGTGATTTTCTATTACGGTGCAGTGCTTTGGCAGTCAGCCGGGTTCACTGAAAGCGACGCCTTGCTGCAAAACGTTCTGACAGGCGCGTCGGGCATCGTTGCGGTCCTGTTCTGCTTGCTGCTGGTCGATCGTATCGGTCGCAAACCCTTTCTGTTTTACGGCTCAATAGGCATGACGGTGACCTTAGGTGTGATGGCACTGGCATTCTCATCAGGTGGTCTTGGGGCTGATGGAGGCCTTTCCCTTTCTCGCGAGATGGGTCTCGTCGCCCTGGGTGCGGGTTTGAGCTACGCATTCATCTTCAACTTGAGCTGGGGCCCTGTCATGTGGGTGATGTTGGGTGAGATGTTTCCTAATCAAATTCGTGGATCCGCCCTCGCTATTGCTGGGCTGATGCAATGGCTCGCTAATTTTGTTGTGACCATGACATTCCCCGTGCTGTTGACCACCATCGGTTTGGCTGGGGCATACGGCATATATGCTGCCTTCGCGGGTCTCTCGATTGTGTTCATTGCACGAACAGTGCGGGAGACAAAGGGGCTTGAGTTGGAGCAGATGGAGGGTTGACCCTTCTTGACGTGTGCGATTTCAAAATCCTGAAGGCGCTTTCAATAGCATCTTCAGGACGTGATCTGAGAGGAGCGATTTGATGAGTGCTGCCCAGCCCAACAGCGCGCAGCTGATTCCAGTTCAGGCCTTTGATCTCATTGTGTTTGGTGCAGTGGGCGACCTTTCTTTGCGCAAGCTTATGCCTTCTCTTTTTCGAAGGTGGCGCGACGGACAAATTCCGCCTGAGTGCAAAATCGTCGGTGTCTCGCGAGGGGAGGGATCCGATGAGGGCTTCCGCGATCAGGTGCTCACAAAGTTTCGGGAGTTCTACCCTTCAGAGGCGGTCTCCGATCAGGAGTGGTCTGGCTTCGCGGAGCAGCTCTTCTATCGCCAAGTGAACGTGACTGACCCATCCAGCGGATGGGACGATTTGCGTGCCTGTCTCGCCGGCGGTGAGGACAGGCAGCGTGTTTTCTATCTCGCTTTACCGCCTAGTCTCTACGGAGCCGTGAGCCAGAATATCGAGGCGACCGGACTGAAATTGCCCGGAACACGGATTGTTTTGGAAAAGCCAATTGGCAAGGATCTGAGCAGTGCGCGTGACATCAATGCGGCTGTGGGAGCGGTCTTCGACGAGGAAGCGATTTTTCGGATCGACCACTATCTCGGCAAGGAGACGGTCCAAAACCTCCTCGTCCTGAGGCTGATGAACTCACTGTTCGAGCCGGTATGGAATGCCAACTTCATCGATCATATTGAGATCACAGTTGCTGAGTCAATCGGAGCTGGGGGGCGAGCTGGCTACTATGACACCGCGGGTGCCCTGCGGGATATGGTGCAGAACCATTTGATGCAGTTGATGTGTCTGGTCGCGATGGAACCACCACTTGATCTCGCGCCTGATACTGTCCGTGATGAGAAAATCAAAGTTCTACGAGCCTTGCGGCCCATCACTGTCGAGAATGTCCGAACATCCACGGTACGCGGTCAATACGGTAAGGGTGTCGATGAGAACGGCGTTGCGGCGAGCTATCAAGACGAGCTTGGCCAACCGAGCAATACAGAAACGTTTGTTGCTCTTAAGGCCAATATCGATAACTGGCGATGGCGCGGCATGCCCATCTACCTGCGGACCGGCAAGCGCATGAGTGCGCGCCGTTCAGAGATCATTATTCAGTTTAAAGACGTTGCTCATTCCGTGCTGGGCGATCAAGGGCGCGGTCTGCAACCCACCCGTATGGTCATCCGTCTTCAGCCCGATGAAGGGGTTAAACTGCTCCTTGTCACCAAGGATCCGGGCCCCGGTGGAATGCGCCTCCGTTATGTGCCGCTGAACCTTTCGTATGCGGAGACGTTTGAAGCACGGTACCCGGATGCTTATGAGCGTTTGCTCATGGCCGTCGTACGGGGTGATCTTGCTCTCTTCATGCGACGAGATGAAGTCGAAGCGGCGTGGGAGTGGGTGGACGGCGTCCTGGATGCCTGGGCCGCTGATGGAACGCCTGCTTATTCTTATGCTGCTGGCACTGATGGACCTGCGCAGTCAGAAATGATGCTGGATCGCGAAAACAGGAGTTGGTTCGATGGCGCATAGCCCTCAGCTTACGGTTTTTTCTGATCGCGACGCCCTTGCTCATGCGCTGGCCGATCGGGTGGAGGCGGCGTTGAGATTGGCGCTCGTTGAAAAAGAGCGTGCGAGCTTAGCCGTGTCCGGAGGCTCCAGTCCGCGCGTCGTTCACGAGCTCTTGGCGGAACGCTCACTGGATTGGGGGCGGGTCGATGTGCTTCTGGTCGATGAACGCTGGGTTCCACCTGACCAAGAGGGGTCAAACGAGTCTTTTGTCAAAGAGACACTGATCCAAGGAAAGGCCAAAGCCGCGAACTTCATCGGTTTTTGGTCGAATGCTGAAGACTTGTACCAAGGCGCTGATGCCGCAACGCAAGCCGTCTCAAGGATCGATCTGCCGATTGACGCCGTTGTGTTGGGGATTGGACCCGATGGCCATACTGCGTCATGGTTTCCGCATGCGGAGGGGCTGAGCGCCGCACTCTCAGATTCAGCGCCTGCTGTAGCGGCAGTGAAAGCCAAACCGTCTGACGTCACCGGGGCGCTGACGGAGCGGCTCACGCTGTCGCTTCCAATGGTGGCAAACGCAGGTCTCGTTGCTTTGTTGATGAATGGTGACGCCAAACGCGCGGTGTTCGAGGAGGCCTTGCTCGACGGTGATGTGGAGGATCTACCGGTGAGGGCCATCCTTCGAAAACGACCTGACATCTTTGTGGGCTGGGCGCCCTAAGGAGCGGACATGGTAGAATTGAACAGCACTCTCGACCGCGTCACAGATCGAGTCCGTGAACGGAGCCGACCCCTTCGAGAGCGGTATGTCGCGCAAATGCGCGCGGCGGGCTCTGATGGTCCGCACCGAGCGCATGTCTCTTGCGGTAACCTTGCTCATGCAGCGGCAGCAGTTCCGGCCGGGGATAAGAAATCGCTGGCCGGCAACGTCAATCCCAATATCGGAATTGTCACCGCCTACAACGACATGTTGTCAGCTCACCAACCTTTAGGCGCGTATCCCGCAGTCATCAAAGAGGCAGTGGCAGAGCTAGGAGCAACAGCCCAGATCGCGGGCGGCGTGCCCGCTATGTGCGACGGGGTGACCCAAGGTCAGCCGGGGATGGACCTGTCTCTTTTCTCGCGTGATGTCATTGCTTTGGCCACGGCTGTCTCGCTGTCTCATAACGTCTTTGATGGCGCTGTTCTCCTTGGGACCTGTGATAAGATCGTGCCCGGACTGTTCATCGGCGCCGCCCGATTTGGTCATCTGCCTACGATGTTCTTGCCCGCGGGGCCTATGGTGTCAGGCTTGCCAAATGACGAGAAGGCGCGTGTTCGGCAGCTATATGCTGAAGGTAAGGTGGGGCGTGACGAGCTCTTGAAAGCTGAAAGCGAGAGCTACCACTCACCCGGAACGTGTACGTTCTACGGAACGGCGAATTCCAATCAAATGATGCTCGAGATGATGGGTCTCCATCTTCCGGGTTCGGCTTTTATCAATCCAGGAACGAAGCTCCGTCATGAGATTGTTCGCGGGACAGCCAAGCAGGTAGCATCAACGACGCAGTTGGGCGACGATTACATCCCCTTCTTCGAGGTCATTGATGAGCGGGCAATTCTCAACGCCTTGGTCGGTTTGCATGCCACCGGCGGGTCGACCAATCATACAATTCACTTGATCGCGATGGCGCGATCGGTAGGTGTGGTGATTGATTGGGATGATTTTGAGGCGCTTTCAGAGGTTACGCCGCTCCTGACACGGATTTATCCGAATGGTCCGGCTGACGTGAACCACTTCCACGCTGCGGGCGGTTTGGCCTTTATTATTCGAGAGCTGATTGATGATGGCCTTCTGCATAGCGATGTCACCACCGCAATGGGCGAGGGACTGGGGCATTTTGCGCAAGAGCCGTACTTGGATGGAGAGGCGTTGTCCTGGCGCGCAGCCCCTGAACAGTCGAATGATACCAAAGTCTTACGAGGTATGGAGGCGCCTATGGCAGACACCGGTGGCCTTGTTCTTCTCAAAGGCAATGTCGGCCGATCCGTCATCAAAGTTTCTGCTGTCAAAGAAGAGCATCAGATCGTCGAGGCCCCAGCCATCGTCTTTCACAGCCAGCAAGAGCTGATGGATCAGTTCAAAGCGGGCGAACTGCAAAAAGACTTCGTCGCCGTCATTCCCTTTCAAGGGCCCAAAGCCAACGGGATGCCGGAGTTGCACAAGCTCACGCCGCCCCTCGGCGCATTGCAGGCCCAGGGGTTTAAGGTTGCTCTGGTCACCGACGGTCGGATGTCTGGCGCGAGCGGAAAGGTGCCTGCCGCAATTCATCTGACCCCGGAGGCTCTTGATGGAGGCGCAATTGCTAAGATCAAAACTGGCGATCGCGTGCGACTCGATTGCCGCGCTCGGACCCTTGAGGTGATGACCGACGATGATCTGGAAGACCGGAAGCCATCGATCCCCGATCTGTCATCCGATCAATGGGGAACGGGTCGAGAGCTTTTTGCTGGAATGCGCGGGCTTGTGGGGCCAGCGGAAGGCGGGGCGATGACGTTTGCCCTTGAAGAGCAAGGGATGCCTGGCCATGGCTGAGCCGATACTGGTCGCGGATATCGGTGGCACCAACGCCCGCTTTGCTGTTGCCGAAGCGAACGGGGTTGGTTTGACGATCCGTGATACCCAGAAGTTTCGGGCCGTCGATTTCGAAACCGTCCGCGATGCTGCAGATGCCTATTGCGAAGCCATCGGTGAAAGGCCGAGACGCGCTTGTTTCGCAGCAGCAGGCCCCACCGATGGTGATGAGGTGCGGTTCACCAATTCTCTTTGGCGTGTTCGGCGCGATGAGATTGAGGGCCCGCTGGGCCTCAACGAGTTTTGCTTGGTCAACGATTTTTATGCTCTCGCCAAAGGGTTCGGGTACCTACCCGATGATGCCTTCGTCGAGGTGAAGCCTGGGCGATCTGATCCGAACACCCCGACTTTGGTTGTTGGCCCAGGAACGGGGCTGGGCCAAGCTTTGGTTATTCCGCTTGGGCATACCCACCACGTGGTCTCGACCGAGGGCGGCCATGTGACTTTTGCGCCCCGTACTGAAGAAGAATTTGAAGTGATGCGCTTCATAGCGCGGGAGCACCCGCGCGTTTCCGTCGAGCGACTTTTGTCAGGGCGCGGATTGGTCAATATTCATCGAGCGCTATGCGCCATCGCCGGAAAGTCGCGGATCTCGCTTCAGGCCAACGAGATCACAGCCGCAGCATTGGATCAAAGCCTTCCCGTTGCCACCGAAGCTGTCGCGATGTTCTGCGGCCTTCTCGGCCGGGTGGTTGGTGACGCTGTTCTTTCAACAGGAGCGCGTTCGGGCGTTGTTCTTGGCGGCGGTATCCTGCCGCAGATACAAGACCTTTTTCTGAGCAGCCGCTTTGTTGAGCTGTTCACGGACAAAGGACGTATGAGCGCTTATGTTGATGCTGTACCGGTCCGTTTGATCACCGCCGAAGGTGCGGCGCTCTACGGCGCTGCTGCTGCACTAAGGGATAAGGCGAATGACCATTGATGCGATTCTAACGGGCACGAAGGTTATACCCGTCTTGGAGGTGGCTGAGCTTGCCCAGGCAGCGCCGTTGGCGAAGGCGCTCGCTGCAGGTGGGTTGTCAGTGGTGGAGCTGACCTTGCGTACGAGCTGCGCCCTTGATGCCATTAAGACCATGAAGGATGCAGCACCGTCTCTTATCGTCGGTATGGGCACAATACGCTCAACGGACGATGTTGACCGAAGCATTGAGGCCGGCGCGGGCTTTCTTGTGTCCCCAGGGGCAACACCGGCTCTTCTCGAGCATATCGTGGCTGCTGGTGTTCCTGCTCTTCCCGGCGTTGCAACTGTGAGCGAGGCCATGATCGCTGCTGAAGCTGGCTGTACACGGCTCAAGTTCTTCCCGGCTGAACCTGCAGGAGGCGTTGCTTATCTCAAGGCGCTCGCCGGACCCTTACCGAACATCAAATTCTGTCCGACAGGCAGTATCAAAGTTGAACAAGTCGCTGACTATATCGCGCTTCCCAACGTGATGTGCGTAGGCGGATCGTGGATTGCCTCAAAAGCAGCCATCGCCGCGGGAGACTGGGCAGGTATTGAGGCGAATGCTCAGAAAGCTGCGCAATTCGCGTAGGATCTAATGGCCACTCGCGATCAGGTGAAACCGCGTTTGGCGCCCATCGAGGTAGCGAACCTCTTCGCCATCAAAGAAGGCGTCCTCTTCGGTGCGGAACTGAACCTCTTGGCCATTCCATTCAGGCACTGCGACTGTGGCACTGAGTTCGATAGACCAAGCTGTGTTCGCCCGGATTGGATCCTCGCCGTGATAGGTCGGGTTCTGATTATCCCAAAATCCTATGGCAGGCCCTGCACCATGGCCATGGAAGCCTAGGGGGTGAGTGTAGATCGAAGGATTGTGCCCCTCCGCGATGGCGCGCTCGCGGGCCCGCAGCAGAACGTCGTTTCCGCTGATGCCGAGCTCGAAGCTCTCTGTCAGTGCGTCTTGGATCGCGTTAGCGGCGGCGAGGCCTGCTTTGAGGCCATCGGGAGCATCGGTCTCTCCCTCTCGCAGAACGTAGGCCAGGTGTTGTGTATCCGTGTTGAGATCGAGATAGGTGATCCCAAAGTCTGTCCACACCATATCGCCAGGCTGAATCACGCTCTGGCGACGAAGCTCACTTGTGACGCCGTTCCGGAAGATCGACACTGACGGGTGGAACCAAGCTTCCACATCGAGCTCCAGGATGCGTTCCCGATACCACCAGATGACATCATCCGCCGTTGTGACACCTGGCGTGATCACCGCGTTCGAGAGGGCTTCTCCAATGATCGAGTGGGCGAGACGGACGATCTCGGGGTAGCGCTCCATCTCCGCCGGGATCCGGGTTTCGAGCCATTGGGTGGAGAGATCATGGCCGGAGACAATCCGCCTCCGGTGTTTTGCTGGCAGTGCGTCCACCAAATCATTGTACTGGGAATAAGTCATGCCGTCGGCGAACGCGCTCTCCGATGACGTGTTCAAGGCAATCGACTTGGGGTCTCTTTCCGCAATGATCTCGGCCAGCCTGGCCCATTGGTCGGGCTGCTCCTCCGGCGTCCAAGAGGGCTCAAAAAAATCGCCCATGCCGTAGCGGCTGACCGTGAGGCGTTCGACGCCCTTGGTTGGCCCCTCATCGTAGAAGACCAAAATCGTCCGTCGGCGGGCATGAAAGCTGGTGGCATTGAGCATCGTCGCGACCACGGGGTCTTCGAGATACTCTCGTGCCACAAGGATCCACATATCGATCCCATTCTCGCGCATGATCATTGGGATCACGGTGTCGAGACGTTCGCCAAGCCAAGCATCATTGAGAGCCGCGCGGTCTTTCGGCCCCAGGATCTCGGGCGGATCAGGCTTCAGTTCGAACTCTTGGGCCTGTGCTAGCGCGAGGGTCCCGATAAGGGCGGTGACGAAGGCGAAAAAGCGCATGATCATCTCACTGGGATTTGAGGGCCTTGGCTTTTTTAGCCGCTGCGCTCTGAGTACGGAGAAACGCGAAGAAGATGTTCATATCTGTTTTGGGTGTCAGGCCTTCAGCCAATCGCGTGATGTTCTCGTAGAAAAAGGACACGGCAGAAAAACCATTCAGGGTCCGCATCAGAGTGAGACTGGACTGTGGTCCGAAGATACCAGGCCCAATCGCGAGCTGCTTCTCATAGGAGGGTACGCTGTCCCGATCCCCGGTGAGGAACGCGTTGGGCATATCGGGATGCACACAGAGCGGCCTCGCAATACCGATGAGATCCGTCGCGCCGCTCGCAAGGGCATCGTCCATGCCCTGCTTGGTCCGAAAGCCCCCTGTCACCATGAGCGGCAATTTGCTGCGCTCACGGACGGCCTCGGCAAAGGTGAGGAAATAGGCCTCGCGGCTCTTGGTGCTCTCGCGTTTGTCTTCTTCATAGCGCTGTTCGAGTCCTGAGAGATCCATCATCGCGGGCTGTTCGTAATTGCCGCCGGAAATCTCCAAGAGATCGATCCCGCGTTCAGCTAGCCACTCGCAGATTGTGAGGGAGTCCTCCGTCGACAGACCACCTTTCTGAAAATCAGATGAATTGAGCTTGACCGATATGATGAAACCTTCAGGCGCCTCGGCCTTGATCCGTTCGACGATCGTGAGGAGAGGGCGGGCACGGTTCTCAAGCGGGCCACCATATTGGTCGGTGCGTTGATTGGCCAACGGATTGAGGAACGCCGAAAGAAGATATCCGTGAGCTGAATGGATTTGCACACCTGCAAAGCCCGTCTCTGCGGCAATCTTCGCCGCGTGGGCGAAACGATCGATCACATCCTCCACATCGGACGCGCTCATTTCTCTTGGTTTTCCAAAGGTGCCACCAGGCAGTCCCACCGCGATAGCAGACGGTGCGAGCGGCTCCGCGTTGACATTAGCGGGGGTCTGGCGACCCGCATGGCTGATCTGCATGATCGTCAGTGCGCCGCTGGACTGAGATTTCTCAGCCCACTCTTTGAAGGCAGCCAACTGGATCTCATCTTGAGGCCCGTCGATGACGATATTCCCCGGGTCCTCGAGGTGACCCTTATCGACTTGCACATTCCCTGTGATGAGGAGGCCCGTCCCGCCCGTTGCCCATCGTTCGTAGAGGGTCATGTGTTTGGCGTTCGGGAGCTGATCGGCATCGGCGAGCTTCTCGGTCATCGCCGCCTTTGCAAAACGGTTCTTCACGACCGCGCCGCAAGGGAGAGTGAAGGGGCTTGCCAATGCATTCATCGTTCGAAGTGCTCCGTGTGGTGACGTCTACAGCAGTTGTAGGCGTCTGGACGAGAGTGATTTCCAAACCATAGACCTCTTGTTGGCTGAGGGTGAAGGCCTCCTCGTCAGTGCGGGCCTTCTCGCATTGCGCACGGGTCGCCGAGGGCCTTGTCGTAGGTTGGAGGGGGGAGCGCGATGGTCGGTTCGTGGGTCACGCCTTTGCCACGAGGCGCCGCTGCGCCTTCCAAAACAACCATTGGGCGAACGGAGGCCGCCGTCATCCTACATGCTCTCGTTGATTTCACTGCCAAGCCCTGTAGAGCCAGTGACAAAATCAGGCGCAAATAGCGCGCTGACATAAATATATAGGGAGTTTCTATGATCTTTTCGCTGCTGCTCGTCATCGTGGCGGGCTTCATCGCCGTGGGATACGGCGTGGTCACCACCAAGTCTGTGCTTGCTGCGCCTGCTGGCAACGCGCGCATGCAAGAGATCGCAGCAGCGATCCAAGAAGGCGCCTCGGCTTATCTTCGCCGCCAATACATCACCATTGGCATTGTCGGCGCGGTCGTGATGGTCGCTCTTCTTGTTCTCTTCCGCGATTGGGTTCCAGCCGTTGGCTTCCTTCTCGGGGCGGTTCTTTCGGGCGCTGCTGGCTTCATCGGCATGTTGATTTCGGTTCGTGCCAATGTGCGGACGACAGAAGCGTCGCGGAACGGTCTGCAGCACGGTTTGGACATCGCGTTCAAAGCGGGCGCTGTGACCGGCATGCTCGTCGCAGGTCTCGCGCTCCTTGGTCTTGCGGTTTACTTCGTTCTCCTCACCGGTGTCTTCGGCATGGAAGAGTCGAGCCGGCAGGTCGTGAACGGCCTCGTCTCGCTCTCTCTCGGTGCCTCCTTGATCTCGGTCTTTGCGCGTCTTGGCGGCGGCATCTTCACCAAAGGTGCTGACGTGGGCGGCGACCTCGTCGGTAAAGTTGAAGCGGGTATCCCTGAGGACGATCCACGGAACGCAGCGACGATCGCTGACAATGTCGGCGACAATGTCGGTGACTGCGCTGGCATGGCAGCTGACCTTTTCGAGACTTATGTGGTGACGATCGCTGCAACCATGGTTTTGGCGTCGATCCTGTTTGCTGGTGTGCCCGTGGTTGAAGGCGACGGCATCTCAGCTGTGCAGCGCTTCATGCTCTATCCGCTTGCTATCGGCGGCGCGTGTATCCTGACATCGATTGGCGGCACCTATTTCGTGAAGCTCAGCCAAGGCTCCACCAACGTGATGGGCGCGCTTTACAAGGGCCTGATCGCGACGGGTGTGATGTCTGTTGTTGCTCTTCTCTTGGTCACCTCGCTGGTGACGGGCTTCCAGCAAGATTACGAAATCGCTGGTCTCGGCGGTGAGGGTGTACGGACTTTCAACGGCTTCGGTCTCTTCATCTGCGGGATCATGGGCCTCGTTGTGACCGGCGCCATTGTGTGGGTCACTGAGTACTACACAGGCACAGGCTTCCGTCCGGTGAAGTCGGTGGCGGCAGCCTCAGAAAGTGGTCACGGTACCAACGTGATCCAGGGCCTTGCCGTCTCGATGGAAGCCACGGCTCTACCAGCGCTGATCATCATCGTTGGCATCATTGCAGCGTTTAACCTCGCGGGCCTTTACGGGATTGCGATTTCGGTGACGACGATGCTGGCGCTTGCTGGGATGATCGTGGCGCTCGACGC
>CAWUIJ010000059.1:0-16215 GCA_963922235.1 uncultured Parvularcula sp.
CGGTCCATTGCTTGAAGGCCCGGCGAAATGCTCGTTCGTCGGAATATCCCACATCTACGGCAAGATCGTGAAGCTGCGCATCCGGATCACTCATCAGGAGGGATCGAGCGATGCGCGCCCGCTCTGCCTGAATGATCTCTTGTAGGCTTGTCCCGTGGCTGGCCGCTACGCGTTGTGCGGTTCGCTCGCCCATATTGGCGGAACTGGCTGCGGCGCTTGCACTAAAGATACCTTCGGCGGCATTGTTGCTGACGGCTTGTCGCAGTTGCTCAAGCGCTGGGTCCAATGGCCCACCTTGCAGTCTCTCGACCCGCTTGTCAGCGCGAACCGCGCAGCGTTCGTAGGATGAGGCGTCAGTGGACTTGAGGCGCCTGTCGAGGACCGAACGATCGAAAATGATCGTGCTGTGAGGATTAGGTGTATCGAACCGGACATCGGCAGCAAAAAAATCTTCATAGCCTGCGCGGTCGCCTGACCATCCGTGCATGTAGTGTACGCCGATAGGCGTGATGCTTTCTTCAGCAAACGTACACAGTAAGCGCCAAATGAGGCACAGCGTCGACTGATTGGCGTGACCGTTCAGTACTGTGTCGGATGGATGGCTCAAGGAGATGGAAGCATAGCGTGTGCTCTCATCGAGCTGGAAAAACACACCCTCTGCCATCAGGCTGCTATAGCGACTGATAAAACGCATGGCGTCGCGCAGTGTGGGGGTGTACTGAGCACCTTCGAAGGTGTTACCAAAGACCCCCATCGGCATTTGGTTGGCCATATCAACGACGCTCGCCCGCGTTGATGGTGCATACTTTTCGACCAGACGCCAGATACCGTTCAGCCCCTGGATCGGGAGCGTTTCGGTTGCTCCAAAAAGATCATGATACGGTATGTCGAGAACGTCTTCGATTTGCTCAACGGGGACGCCGCAGCCGATACCAAACGTCGCGACCATGCGGAATCCTTCGATTCTCGCTGGCATCGTGTTCGGATCGACCGTCTCTAAAGTCATGGGAACCCCGGTGTCGAGCGTGAGCTAGCATGACACGTATGGGATTCCTGGCAAGGGACCCAGCACGACTGGTCAAGGACTAATGCTGCCAAGGCCAGTTCCTAAGTCTTAGGTTTGCCTCGACTTTTTCTCGTCGAGACCTGAGACGCCGGCCCGGCCTTCGAGCTTTTCGGCGACCTCGTCCCAGCCAAGTCCGTTGGCCTCCAGGAGGACGCCAAGGTGATAAAGGACGTCAGCGGCTTCGGCGCTCAACTCATCTTTCTTGCCGAGTGCACCGGCTAGGGCCGCCTCGACGCCTTCTTCGCCGAGTTTCTTGGCGATCCGCTCAAGGCCTTTGTCGAAAAGCTGCGCGGTGTAGGACGCGTTCGGATCACCGCCGCGCTTGACTTTGATGGTGGTCTGAAGCGCGTCGAGGATCGGTCCGATTTTGCTCACCATGTCTTCCTCACTGGGATGCCTGCATCTCTCATCGCCTGTTTCGCTTCGGTGATGGTGAACGTACCAAAGTGGAAAATACTTGCCGCCAAGACCGCAGACGCATTCCCCTCGGTGACCGCTTCTGTCAGGTGATGCAGCTGGCCTGCTCCACCCGATGCGATGACCGGAAGATTGATGGCACTAGTCACTGCACGAAGGAGTTCGAGGTCGTAGCCGGTCTTGACGCCGTCGCGATCCATCGAGGTGAGGAGCACTTCCCCCGCGCCGCGTCGTTCGGCCTCGCGCGCAAACGCAACCGCATCAATACCTGTTTCGCGGCGGCCGCCATGGGTAAAGATCTCCCATCGTCCGTCGGCGACTTTTTTTGCATCGATGGCGACCACAACACATTGTGTACCGACGGCCAGGGCTGCTTCGCCGAGGATCGATGGATCGCGGACGGCGGCGGAGTTGATCGCGATCTTATCAGCGCCTGCGCGCAAGAGGGCCTTCACGTCGTCGACTGTCCGGACCCCGCCACCGACCGTCAGGGGGCAGAGGGCTTCCGTCGCTGTCTTCGTGACGGTGTCGAGAAGGGTGCCGCGGTTCTCGTGACTGGCCGTGATATCAAGGAAGCAGATTTCATCTGCGCCTGCTTGCGCATAGGCCGCCGCTGCTTCGACAGGATCGCCGGCGTCGCGAATATCGACAAAGTTGACGCCTTTGACGACCCGACCTTGGTCCACATCGAGGCAAGGGATGATCCGTGTCTTAAGGGTCATGGGGCCACCGCTTCGAACGCAGCCGAAGGTGTGACGTGTCCCTCGTAAAGGGCCTTGCCGATCACCGATCCGACGACGCCGTCATTTTGTAGCGCTGCGAGGTCGGTGAGGTCTTGCGGGCTCGAGACGCCGCCAGAAGCAATCACCGGGATCGTGGTCGCCGATGCAAGAGCTTTCGTGGCCTCAAGGTTAGGTCCCTCAAGGGCGCCGTCACGCTGAATGTCCGTGTAGACGATCGCAGCGATGTCATCGCCCTCGAACTCTTTGGCCACGTCTTCGGCTGTCCGTTTCGAAGCGGTTGCCCAGCCCGCAATCGCGACAAAACCGTTCTTCGCATCAAGGCCAAGGACGACGCGGCCAGGGAAGGCTTTGGCCGCCGCGTGGGCAAAATCCGGGTCCTTGACCGCAGCGGTGCCGAGGATGATCCGTGTCACGCCGAGTTTGAGCCAGCGCTCTGCCGTTTCAAGATCGCGGATCCCTCCGCCCAGTTGCACCTCGGCATCTGTCTCGTAGAGGATTTTCTCCACCGCTTCGGCATTGGCTGGCTTGCCAGAGAATGCACCATCAAGGTCCACGACGTGCAGTTTCTCAAACCCCGCGTCGCGGAACATCCACGCCTGCTGTGCCGGATCATCCGCATAGGTCGTGGCTTGGTTCATGTCCCCGCGGAGCAGGCGCACGGCCTTACCTTCTTTAAGGTCAATCGCGGGCCAAAGCTCAAAACTCATGGTGTCCACCTTAGAAAGTTGCTGAGCAGCATCTGTCCGTAGGGGCCGCTTTTCTCGGGGTGGAATTGGCAGCCTGCGACATTGTCCTTGGCAATCGCCGCTGTGAAACGTTCGCCATACTCCGCTTCAGCGATCACGGCCTCAGGGTCGTCCGTGTCGAACACAAAGCTGTGTACAAAGTATGCGTCGAGATCAGACGGCAAGAGAGGGTGCTCCCGCCGCGTTTCCACCTCGTTCCATCCCATATGCGGGAGGCGGAGGCCTTTCACCTCGAGCTGGCGCACCGTACCGGGAATAAGATCGAGCCCATTGGTCTCATCATGCTCAAGCCCGCGAGAGGCGAGAAGCTGCATACCAACACAGATACCCAGGAAAGGCTTGCCGCCCGAGCGCACGGCTTCATGGATCGCGTCTTCTACACCGGTTCGGGCCCTCAGGCCTTCAGCACAGCTTTTGAAGGCGCCAACCCCTGGCAAGACCAAACGATCAGCGGCCGCGATGGTTTCGGGATCATCGGAAACGATGAGATCCATGGGGGCGTCGGCTGCACGCTTCAGCCCTTGAGCAGCGGAATGCAAATTCCCCGCTCCATAGTCGATAAGACACACTCGCTGCATAGACCGCGGGCGTTAGCGCTTCTGTTCGCAAGCGCAAAGAAAAAGCGCGCCGGGTGAGGGCCCAGGCGCGCTTCATTTCCGAAGATCCGGAAAAAGGCGTGACGCTTATGCAGCGCAAGCGCCGATGGCTTCGCCAACGATCGCAGGAGCAGACGCTGCGTCTTCAGGTGAGGTGATGGCGTCGAGAGCAGCAGCAAGCTCAGCGCTTTCGTCGTATTTTTTGGCCAGGCAGCCGCAGTCAGATGAGCCGCCGAATTCAGCTTGGTAAGCTTCGCAGCGAGCTTTGAAGTCTTCATTCACAGCCGACGTTGCAGCGAGCAGCGAAACGAGCATCGAAACGATCATGGTGTTAGTCCCTTTTTTCTTGGCGTTTTCCCACACTGCCGAACGGCAGCTTGGCGGAACCTAGCTATGGTTAATCAATTGGCAACAGGAAAGCTGGGGATGGACTGCGCCTCACCGCTTTTTTGTACGATCGTAAGACCAGGCGCCCAACTCAACCAGAACAGCCAAATTCGTCAGAAGCGCCCGTTTCTGATGAAACTCTGAGTGGCCGACTTGGGCGAGAAAAGAACGCTCGTGAAACGCGACTATTGACGGGGATTGGCCCATTGCGGACGTTGGGTGCTAAGCGCTTCACGACGGCTGGCCCGTGCTATAACAACTACTTGAGACTCGTATCCAAAGGACGCCCATCATGGTAATCAGCGTCGCGGCCGCAATCGCACTGTCATTAATAACCGTCCGGGCAGATCCCATCGAAGTGGCGGAGCTTTGGGAGCCAGGCGACCCGTTGGCAAGCGAGGCGCGAATGCGTGTGGCGCTTGAGGCCGCCAACGACGATGATGCATTGATTATCCGGACGCAAATTGCGCGCACGCACATGTTTCGAAAAGACTTTGAACGCGCGCGACAGATCCTGAACGAGATGGCGTCAGAAATTGGCGAGGCTGGCCCGAGGGCGCAGGTGTACTTCTGGCTCGAAGTCGGTCGCAGCTACGCTTCGCACCAGCATCCGCCCGGCAGTCAAACGGACAACACTCGAGAACGCGCGCGCGCCGCATACCAAACGGCTCTTGCGATTTCAAAAGAAGAAGGCTTCGACGGTCTGACCGTTGATATTCTGCACATGTTTGCGTTCGTCGATAGCGATCCAGCGCAGCAGCTTTCCTGGACACAGAAAGCACTCGATGCTGTCCTTGAGTCCGACGATCCTGCGGCGAAACGCTGGGAAGCTTCAATCCGAAGTAATTTGGGTGAAGCCCACTTTGATCTGATGCAGTATCCTGAAGCGCTGGAGCAGTTCGAGCGCGCGTTAGCGGTGCGCGAGCGGGATGGTGCGTCACCAAGCATCTTACGCGATACCAATTGGCATATCGCAAGGACTTTTCGGAAGCTGGGGCAGCTCGAACGCGCACTGAAGATACAGCAAGTTATTGCCGACGAGGCGTACGCTGATAACAAGCAACGACCCTACATCTACGACGAGCTTTCGCTGTTGTTCGCGGCCGTAGGTGATAGGGAACGAGCTCTTCATTTCGCAGAGCATAAGGCGGCTCTGCAACGATAGCAGGTAGTGTGTCTGCTGTGATGAGGAAGTGTCCGAAAGCGGCGAGCTTTTGGCATCGCCCAGCGGCCGCTTTGGGGGCGTCTTCAGTCGCTCAGTTTGACCTGCATTATCGGCTTAAACGGGCCAAAACCCCATCATTCTGATTGAGTTTGGAGCCTAGGAGCCCAGCGATCCCTTGGTCGACGGCACCATGCCTGCGGCGCGCGGATCAAAGCTCACTGCCATTTTCATGGCCTTGGCGAGCGCTTTGAAGCAGCTCTCGGCGATATGGTGATTGTTGGTGCCGTAGAGGTTCTCGACATGCAGGCACATGCCTGAATTGGTGGCGAAGGCGTGGAACCATTCCTTGAAAAGCTCCGTGTCCATCTCGCCAATCTTGTCGCGTGAGAAATCCACTTTCCAAATGAGATACGGGCGCATGGCAAAATCAAGCGCCGCCCGGGTGAGGGTCTCGTCCATCGGGATATAGGCGTGGCCGAAGCGGTGGATGCCTTTGGCATCGCCGAGGGCTTCGGCAGCCGCCAGGCCCATCACGATGCCCACATCTTCCGTGGTGTGGTGCATGTCGATATGCAGATCGCCCTCTGCGCGGACATAGAGGTCGATGAGGCTGTGCTTCGCGAAGCCTTCGAGCATATGATCCAGGAAACCGATGCCTGTCTGGACATCAGCCGATCCTGTTCCATCGAGGTTGAGACGCACGGTGATGTCCGTCTCTTTCGTTTTGCGATGCCTTTCGGCTGTGCGGGCCGCTGCGCTCACCGGTCACTCCTTCGTCGGGCCTGGCCCGCTAGCAGAAAAACCTTGGCAAAAGCCACCCTGCCTGGCGTCCGAGGCTATCTCGCGCCGGCGACAAGGGTCCCTGAGACCGAGAGCTCCACTTTATCGCGCACAAAGCCTGAAAACTGAGACATTCCGAAGGCTGAGCGGCTGAGGGTGATTTCGCCGTCAAATCCCACAGCATCTTGAGGGCAGCGCGGCACGTCTTCGCATGTGAGCTGGATGGCGAACTGTGCCGGCTGCGTGACATCGCGGATCGTCAACGTGCCATCGACAACCCCTGTGCCGGTGTCTGTCCAATCGACGAGCGAGCCGGAGAAGATTGCTTGGGGATAGGTTTCCACATCGAACCAAGCGTCGCTTTTGATCGTGTTGTCGTAAAAGTCGCTGCCTGTCTCGACGGTGGCGAGATCCACAGCTGTCTCCACTTTGATGTTGGGTGTGCTCGCGTCGACGACCATCACTGCGCCGTCAAAGCTTTCAAACCGGCCCTTGATCGCAGGGAACGCGACGGGGCGTGCAGAAAAGCCAACTTCAGCCTGGTCAGGGGCCAAGACATAGGTTTGGGGCGGAAGGCTGCGCAAAGCATCCACAGTCAGCGACTGCGCATTGGGCACTGTGGCGGTTGTGCAAGCCGCCATGGTCAAAAGGGCTGCGGCGAGCAAACGGGTGGTTGGGCGAGCGGGCATAAGAGCTGGTCCTTAGCTGTCGGCAATCACGCACTTGGTCGGTAACACCCCAGCCCGCGGTTCATTCCATTCTCGACTTATTTTCTTGGCAAGCGCCAAGCGGGTTACAAACCATCAGGGAAGACAGGTGGGACCCGCGGTTCATCCTCGTCGGGTGCATCCTCCCGGTAGATGAAGCCCTTGCTTGCCAGCAGCCGTTCAGTCTCATCCCAAAGGGTCTTGGCGACCTCCTCGGGCTTGGCTGGCAAGGTGGGCGCTGCCGGCTTGCTCTTGTCCCAGTAAAAACCGTTGTTCCAAGCAGCTTCATCGCTGATTGCGGTTGTCACCGTTGTGGCGGCGCCTTTGACCGGTGAGATTTGCAGCGGTGTGGTGAGCTTGAAGACCATTTGCCAGGCGCCCGGGAAATTCTCGGACCGGCCAAAGTCCGAGCGGACGAACCCTGGATGCACGGTGTGCGCGCGGATGCCGTATTTGCCAAAACGCCTTGCCAGCTCCCGCGTATGCAAGAGATTGCAGAGTTTGCTTTCTGCGTAGGAATCCCGCGCCGTGCTGCGTGTTTCAGGGAACAGGTTTGTGGGATCAAACTTTCGCGCAAATTGGTGAGCCGTCGATCCGACATTGATGATCCGCGCCTCGCCATGGGACTGTGCGGTCTCTTTGATCTTTTGCATCAGGGCTGTGGTCAGCGCGAACGTGCCCAAGTGGTTGGTGCCCATGACGATTTCGAAGCCGTCTTTGGTCTTCTGATCGTTTGTTGTGCCCAGGCCCGCATTGTTGACGAGCACATCGATCCGTTCCTCCGATGCGAGGTCAGTCGCGGCGCTCCGGATCGATGAGAGATCGGCGAGATCGATGATCTGCAAAGAGAAGCGGTTGCTCTTGGTCTCGTCCTTCAGGCGGGCCAGGGCATCGGCCCCCTTTTGAGGATCGCGCGCAGCAACAATCACCTTAGCGCCGAGTTTTCCGAACGCCTTCGCGGTCTCGTAGCCGATGCCCGTATTGGCGCCGGTCACCAAAAATGTCTTCTGCTTATGTGCAAGCATAGGACAGTCCTAACCTGCGTTGCTGCGAGCTCAAAAGGCTTTCTGTTGAAGCTCTTTTGACATTCTGCGGACAACTTGAGGTAGGGAACAATGCGTACTCGCCTGAATTTTGACTTGGTGCAAAGTTTTCCGGCGTTCCCGGACATAGTTAGGGGTCACTGTTTTGATGACGGAGTGACCTATGCGATCCCTCGCTTTGCTTTCAGCTTTGGCCCTCAACACCATGACCATTCCAGCCGCCTATGCGGAGGCTGGAGACGTTCTCGTTCGTTTGCGTGCAATCACCGTTGCACCCACGGAGAGCGCAGGCGGTGTGAACCCAACTTTTCCTGGTGGTTCGGTGGAGGTCGACAATGCCTACACCGCGGAAGTCGACTTCAGCTATTTCTTCTCGGATCATGTTGCGGCAGAGCTCATCCTCGCAACAACCAAGCACAACATTTCAGGTTCAGGAGACTTGTCCGCACTCGGCGATATTGCAGAGACGCGCGTGCTTCCGCCAACGCTGACGCTGCAATACCATCCGTATCCGGACGCACAAATCAGTCCCTATATTGGTGTTGGGATCAACTGGACCCAATTTTACTCAGAGGATAGCACGTCCAACCTGAATGATGCCATTGGCACCACCAAGGTCAATCTCGATGGCTCTGTTGGTATCGCTTTTCAGGTGGGTGCGGATTACCGTATCGATGACAAGTGGTTCTTGAATGTCGATGTCAAATTTATCGATATCGACACGGAGGCGACGCTGAACACAGGTGGTTTGATCAATACGGTCGATGTGGACCTTGATCCCTTCGTCGCTGGTTTTGGGATCGGTCGGAGGTTTTAGGCAGCCGATCCCTGCCGTCTTCGCTAGGGCCTCATCGCCCTTCCATCGTCCCCCCTGGCGAAGACGGCCCATTCCATTGGCCTCACGTTCCGCTGCGCCATTCGAGCAAGCCAAAAGGGCCAAGTATTGATAAGGTTCACTTAAAAGATTGAAGTCTTCACGGAAGTGTCATTGACGTCATTCATCAGTCTCTATAGAATTTTGGTTCTATAGTGGATTGGTTGGTGGGCTGTGCGTCTTTTTCTTTCGTTTGGGGTCGTGGCGATCCTATCTTTGGCAGCGGCGCAGGCGGCTGAGGTGGTTGTTGAGGTGAACGGAGTTGAGCTGGTGCTCGATTCGAACACGGATCAGCTTATCGGCTTCAACAACGTGATTGTGGAGCTTGAGAGCGGAGATCAGGCTTACGATATCCGCTTTACTGATGGAGCGTGTGCGGAGATTTACGGCACATGCGAAACATCCAGATTCGATTTCCAGACAGAGGGCGATGCAAGGGCGGCGGCAGTGGCTCTCTCGTCATCATTTGATGCCACCAACGGCGATTTGCAGTATGACTTTGATACAGAGCGGACCGATATTGCTGGCTGCGGGTCTTCAGTCTCTTGCACCATCTTGCTTCCCTATGTTGCTGAAGGCGATAGGTTCAGCCTTACTGGGATTTATCAAGATCTTTTCCTTGATATTGATGGCTTCAGCAGCTCCAACAACGTTCTGATTAGCAGTCACGATGAGTTGGTGGCCTTAAGCAATTCTTATACCTACGCGCGCTTTACGCCCGTCGATCCTGTTCCGGTGCCTGCTGCGGGTGTGCTGATGATCGGCGGGCTGGCAGCGGTGGGTGCCCTGTCACGTCGCCGTCGGCAGGGCGCAGCGGCCTAAGCGCGCCCCTGGAAAAATCAGCACGAACCCTCCATGTGGAGCCCTTCGATTGAAGGAGTGCTTCCATGACCACGATCTTAGCTGTCCGCCGCAATGGAGTTGTGGCTGTGGGTGGGGATGGTCAGGTCTCGATGGGCGACACTGTGTCGAAGGGCGATGCACGCAAAGTGCGCCGCATGTCGGGCGGTCGCGTGATCGCCGGTTTCGCGGGCCGGACGGCGGATGCCTTTGCTCTTCTTGAGCGGCTGGAAGCGAAGCTGGAGCAATATCCGACCCAACTGACCCGCGCCTGTGTGGAGCTCGCCAAAGACTGGCGCACCGATCGCGCGATGCGGCAGCTCGAAGCGCTGATGATCGTTGCGGACAAGGAAACCACCTTGATGCTCTCCGGCCTTGGCGATGTGATTGAGCCTGAGGCGCTTGATGAGGGCGGGGTGATCGCCATCGGCTCAGGCGGCAATTACGCCCACGCCGCAGCGCTCGCTCTTCTTCAGAACACCCGCCTCAATGCCGAAGAGATAGTGCGCGAGGGCATGGCGATTGCCGCAAAAATCTGTGTCTACACGAATGATTCCTTGACCGTCGAAACCCTGGACAGCACGCACTGATGTCAGGGTTGTGGTCCTATCGGCTGAAGTATTTTGCCGCGGCGGCGGCTCTCTTCGTCGTCCTTGTTCTGATTGAGCGCTTCGCTAGCGGTCTCATGCGGACCCATGGCGGTGACGTCGTCGTCGTCGCATGGCTTTATGCGCTTCTTCGGACGGTTCTGATTTTCAGCCCACAAATGACAGCCATCATCGTTGTGGCCCTAGCCTTCGTGATCGAGCTGGGTCAGGCCTTCTCCTTGATTGAACGGCTCGGTCTTGGCGGATCTGATGCTGCGGCCCTGGCGCTTGGCCGCCAGTTCGATCCCTATGATTTGCTTGCTTATGTCCTTGGCGGCGCTGGAGCCTACGCGGCTGACTGGCTCGCCATTGGACGTCACCACAGGAGATAATGATGAGTGATTTGACCCCCCGCGAGATTGTGTCTGAGCTCGACCGGTTCATCATTGGGCAGAAGGATGCCAAACGTGCGGTGGCCGTGGCGCTGCGCAACCGGTGGCGCCGGCGGCAGCTTGATGGTCAGCTTAAAGACGAAGTGACGCCGAAGAACATTCTGATGATCGGACCCACAGGGGTGGGTAAGACCGAGATTTCCCGCCGTTTGGCGAAGCTTGTCGGTGCGCCCTTCGTGAAGGTGGAAGCGACCAAGTTCACCGAGGTCGGCTATGTGGGCCGGGACGTTGATTCAATCATCCGTGATCTCATGGAAGTGGCCATCCAGCTCGTCAGAGAGCGTCGCCGGGAAGAGGTCCGGGCGCGGGCGCAGGACGCCGCTGAGAGCCGGGTCCTTGATGCCTTGGTGGGCGAGAACGCTGGCGAGGCAACCCGCGATAGCTTCCGCAAGAAGCTCCGCGACGGTCTCCTCGATGACAAAGAGGTCGAGATCGATATCGCGGCTCAGCCCAACATGCCGAGCTTTGATATCCCGGGCATGCCGGGCGGGTCTGTCGGGATGATCAACATCACAGATATGATGAAGGGCGCGCTCGGCGGGCAAAAGGCGCGCAAGACCATGCTCGTGAAAGACGCCTACAAACCTTTGATCGAAGAGGAGAGCGATAAGCTTCTCGACGATGAGAAGATCAACGCTGAGGCCCTCGAAGCGGTCGAGAATGACGGCATCGTCTTCCTCGATGAGATCGACAAGGTCGCCAAATCGTCGGAGCGCGGATCAGGTGATGTCAGCCGCGAAGGTGTGCAGCGCGATCTCTTGCCGCTGATCGAAGGTTCTGTGGTCCCGACCAAGCATGGCTCTGTGAAAACCGACCACATTCTTTTCATCGCCTCAGGCGCCTTCCACTTGGCCAAGCCGTCAGATCTCTTGCCGGAGCTTCAAGGCAGGTTGCCGATTCGGGTCGAGTTGAGTTCGCTCACCCGCGACGACTTCCGTTCAATTTTGACCGACACCGAAGCGAGCCTCCTTCGCCAGTATGAAGCGCTGATTGGTGCGGAGGGCGTGACGCTCGAATTCGCCGAAGACGGCATCGATGCCCTCGCGGATATGGCTGCGCGGGTGAACGAGCGGGTCGAGAACATTGGCGCGCGCCGCCTTTCGACGATTCTTGAGCGGGTTTTGGAAGAGATCAGCTTCACGGCTCCCGATCGTTCTGACGAGGTGATCAGGATTGATCGGGCTTATGTCGAAGACGCGCTCGAGGGCCTCGCCGGCGACCAGGATCTCTCGAAGTTTATTCTCTAGAAGAGGCCTTACGGGGCAGGATCGCGCGTTGCGCGGTGCTGAGCTCTTGCCCAGCCGAGGCTCCTTGGCCCCCAAGACCCAGGAAATCCTTGGCTTTGGGCGATATGAAGCGCGGCCACACTTCCGCCTGGCGCAATTCCCTAATGCGCGTTAACTTGGTCAAAGTTGGAGGGCCGCGCGGTGGGAAATCAGTTCGTCGCATATATGGATGAGCACCACGGCCTTGGCGCGTGGGTGGCTGAAAAAATCGCTGAGGATGTGTTCGAGAACACCGCCTCACGGGTCGACCGGGCGAAGTCGAAAGCAGCCTCGGATGCTGACGGCCGTAAGGTCGCGACCGCTGAGCATTCGATGTCGCTGAAAGGCCCATCGAACCGGACACGACGCAGCTACGGCAAGAATGCAGCCCCCGCAGCGCCAGCGCCAGTTCCGTCGAGCAAGCCGCCCAACAGCGCCGGCGGCAGCAAGTATAAAACCTGGACAAGCCCGCGGACGTCGGCTGCTGATACAGCGGCTGCTGTGATCGCAGGTCATGCGCAGGTCGGCGTCTACCCGCTTTACGACTCGAGCAACGGTTTCAATGTCGAGACGCTCAACACGCTGCTCGACTTCCCGCAGGACATCCTCACGGATTACCCTGCGACGAGCAATTTCGTGCTCGCTGTGCCAACGGATCTGATCCACCAGGTCGAGCAGTCTGGCTTCGCTGATAGCTTTGAGGCGACCAAGGGCACGCGCTCCTTCCAGTGGACCTCCGACAAGCAGCTCAAATACCGCAACCGGGTCGGCACCATTTACGGAACGCCAGACGCGCTTCGCCAATGCGGCGCTGCTGTTGCGGGCTGGAAAGCCAAGGGCATTGATGTCCAGTCTCTCGCCGACGGTACAGATGTCTACCGGGAAGGTCTCGAGCGTGCCGCTGAGCGCCTTGATCCGGACCGCGAAATCTCAACTTGCCATGGCGCTGACGGCCAACAGCGTGTCAGCAAAATTAAGGCAGGGAACCACAACACGCCGCTGATCGGTATGATCATGTCGTTCGACAAAGCCATCCAACATGGGAACCCCTGGAACCACGACAGTGACTACCAACTGCTCGAGAAGGACCTCATCGGTGCTGATCCTGTCGAGACGATTTTTGTGGCCACGACACAAAAACCCAGCACCCCGCGTGTCTTCAATGACCGTGCGTCTGCCGATTTTGCTGCTCTCGACCGGTTCCTTGGCAAGCGCCGGAAGGCAGCTGCAAGCGAGCAAGCAGGCTCGCCGCGTCTGGTGCGTTCAGCCTCAGGTGTGGAGCCTGTGGGTGGCCCTTGGGACTATGGCCGCATTCTCTATTCCATCCCTACGGTGGGTGAGGGCGTGGCGGACCATTCCGTGGTGCTTAAGCGTCTGGCGGAACAGAACCTCAGCTACCGCACCGTGACCCTCGAAAGCCGGGAAGGCAGACCGATGGTGATCGCGATCGACGTGCCGTCAGGCCTGCAAGCGAAGCTGAAACCGGTGATGCGCGCGGTCCATAAACTCCCAGGCGCTCAACGCCTCGGTGTGTTCCCTGCCACCAGCCCGATGGTGCCGCCGGAGATGCGGCCGAAGCCATCGGTCGATTCGCGCTTGAAGGTGGCCGTTCTTGGCGCTGTGGCGATCCTTGCCAGTGCAGCAGCCGTCGCAGCGGCCATTGGCGTGAGCGGCTAAGCTGCCGTCACGCGGCTCCCGTCGAAGGCAACACGAAACCGTAGATCGAGACGAAGTGGCAGATGCTGCCTGCCAACACGAACACGTGGAAAATAGCGTGCGTGTACATGCGTGACTTCCAGGCGAAGAAGCCGGCACCGACCGTAAAGCAGAGGCCCCCGGCGACGAGCCAGAGGAATCCTGCCAGCGGCAGGTTGGTGAAGAGCGGCCAAATCACAAAGATCGCGATCCAGCCCATGCCGACATAACCAGCCAGGCTGATCCAATCGTATTTCCGAATGCTCGAAACATAGTGCGCAAAGAATTTGAGGGTGATGCCCACAACCGCGAGGGTCCAAACCGTGATGAGAATGGTCATGCCTGATCCCGTCGGCAGGGTGATCAGCGCGAAGGGCGTATAGGATCCGGCGATCTTCACGTAGATCGCTGCGTGATCCACCACTTCCAAAAAAGGCTGAAACGGCGAACGGAAAGCGGCGTGATAAACCGTGCTGGCCAAATAGAGGAGCACTGCCGAGCCGCCGTAGATCGAGACCGCCGTGATCTCCATCGCGCCGCCTGACACGGTCGCCTTCAGCACCAGAAAGACCAGCGCGACCGCCGCGAGCACGATGCCGATCCCGTGGGTCGCAGCATGCCAGATTTCTTCAGCAGCGGTGTGGGCGCGCTCAGCAGCGTTGGCAAAATCCATCGTCATAGGCGGAGAGTTAGCACAAAAATCACCACGATCTCTTTCTCTCACGATTTCTTGCTGTTCACAGTCGGTAAGCTTACCCTTCAAAAAAGTCTTGGGCAGACAACGGGGGACACGATGATCAAGTTCACAACATGGGTGATGGCCGCCGGCTTGGCGTTGAGTGCCGCGACGGCTCAGGACCAGGTGGACAGCCCGCTGGCGGAGGAACTCAGCCCCGTTGCTGAAGAGACGGTATCTCTTCCTGAAGAACCCGCCGCACAACCCGAACCCATGGCAGCCGATCTTGAGGCGTTCGTCGACGGCCTCATGGCGAGCTATCAGGCCACCTACAATGTCCCGGGCTATGGCCTGAGCGTGGTGACCAGCGACGAGACGCTGATTTCAAAAGGCTATGGGCTCGCTGATGTGGAAGCCGAGACGCCCGTCACGGCGGATGGCACGCGGTTCCACGTGGCGTCGATTTCCAAGACGTTTGTTTGGACATCGGTGATGATGCTTGTCGATCGCGGGCTTTTGGACCTCGATACCAACGTCAATGTCTACCTGATGGATCTTCAAATGCCGAAAGGGGAACGTCCCCTGACGATGAATGATCTCATGGCGCACAAAGCTGGGTTTGAGGATGGCTACGATATCTTCTCGACAAAGATTGATGAGTTACCGCTGATCGAAGCCATGAAGGTTAGCCAGCCTGACCAGATTTATCCGCGGGGCGAGACGGTGGCCTATTCGAATTGGGGCACCAATCTTGCGGCTGTGATTGTCGCAGATGTGACAGGTCAGTCTTATGCCGATTTTCTGTTTACGGAAATTCTCGAGCCCCTCGGCATGACCGGAACGGCGCTTGGGACCATCGGCGAAGCGTTTGTCTCGATCCCGGCGTCCAAGAATTACGGCGTGACCCCGTTTGGGCCTGAAGAGCAGGGCCAGCTCGAGCAAATGAATTTTGCCCCCATTGGCGGGATGAGCATCACACCCGCTGACATGGCCAAGTGGATGCGGTTCCATCTCGGTCGCGGAGAACTCGACGGGGTGCGGCTTCTCAGTGAAGAGGCCTATGCCCTCATGCGCGAGCGCGCTTTTGAAGGTGACCCTTTGGGCTCCGACATGGCGCACGGGTTCAGCGATCGGCCGTTCCGAAGCATCACGCTTTATGGGCATGACGGATCGATCAACTCCGTCTTCTCGACCATGGTGATTGCGCCCGACCTCGATCTTGCGGTCTTCCTGACGCAAAACAGCCATTCGACTTACCAGCCGATTGCGCATCTTCCTGTGTTGCTCATGGATCGTGTGCTGATGGAACGAGGCCTGCCAGGAACTCTGGCTGCCGAAAGCGCACCTTCGGCTGAAGAGGCAGAGGCCGCGGCTGAAGAACTCGCAGGCCGCTACATCTCAAGCCGTCGTCCTGTCCGCGGTTTCGAGCGGTTCCCCGGCGGCGTTTTCCAAAGTGAGGTTTCGGCCAAAGATGGCGCCCTGTCGCTTAATCCGGAAGCGAGCCCCTATCTTCCTATCGGACCCGACCTTTGGGAGAATGCCCGCGGACAGCGTCTGGCGGTTCTTCGGCATGAGGACGGTTCAGTTCGTGGACTGCTTGTCGGCTTTGGCGCCGCTTTGTTGATGCCTGTCACGCCAGCGAACGATATCTTCTATCTGGCCGGTGCCTTTGGTTTCGCGGCGTTTTTCTTGGCCACCACATATCTCGGCCTCTGGCGCCGGCTCGGCGGTGCGGACAACGCGACACGTTCGGTCGGTCGCATTCTGAGCTTGGTCGCCCTCGGTTCAGCGGTTCCGATGATCCTTTTAGGGGCGGCATCGATGTCAGTGTTCGAGACGTTGAGCGCGCCTTACGGTGACCTTTTTGCAGACTACCCGCCTTCGGACATCGTCCAGCTAAGTTTGGCAGCAAGCCTGGTGGCGTTGACGGGTTTTGCTCTTCTCGCAAGCGTGCCGATCGCTTGGACCTCATCGGGCTGGTCGATTTGGCGCAAGCTCCATCACTCGGCCCTTGGCCTTTCGCTCGGAGCGTTCGGCATTGGCCTCATTTACTGGGGCCTGGCCTTCAACGAACTGGTCGTCGGCTAGCCGTAGGGCCATCACGAAAGGCTTTTGGGAAAGGGTGGTAGCGGAGGAGGGACTTGAACCCCCGACACGCGGATTATGATTCCGCTGC
>CAWUIJ010000060.1:0-15857 GCA_963922235.1 uncultured Parvularcula sp.
GCTCAACGGATTTCGAATCCGCCCCGTTCGACCACTCCGGCACCTCTCCGCGGGAACAGGGCGTTTGGCGGAGGGCTTGAGAGATTGCAAGGCCCTCATGTTCGAGGAGAAAGCTATCGAGCCGATCCGGATTGCCCTAAACTCGGAGGATGAAACGCCTCGCTCTTCTTGCCGCTCTCGCTTTGACCGCATGCTCAACCGCCCCGACCTATGGACCTTCGGACGGCGACAGCTACGGATATCGAGAGCAGATCATCGAGACGGGCCGGTACCGCATCAGCTATTTCGCAGATGATCGACAGGAGGCCGAATCCGGTGCCCTTCGACGAGCCGCTGAGCTGACGCTGCAAGAAGGCTTCGATCATTTCGTGATCATCAGCCGCTCCAGCGAAACGACACGGCAAGCGCCCCGTTCCTCCATCGGCATTGGTGGCGGGACAGCGAGCAGCCGTAGCGGCTTCGGCCTCGGTGTGAGCGTACCGCTTGGAGAGACCCGCGAAGAGGTCTCGACCTGGCTCGAAATCATCATGGGCGAAGGCCCCAAACCTGCCGATGCCATCCAAGCTTATGACGCGGCAGATACGCTCAACAACCTACGCGGCCCCTTGGGCAACGCATCGCTCGCGACGGAGGATCCGCAGGGTTAGAAACGCCACGCCGCCGCCGGCCACGATATTGGTGATCGCGATCGCCGCGAACACGTAGATCAAAGGTCCCATGCTGACCGCCAGCGCGATCAACGGCACGTAGAGAACCAAGCTTCGGATCATCGTGAAACCCAGTCCAACATTCGCCTTATCAATCGCGTTGTAGGCGGCGCTCGCGTTGATCACGACCCCGTACCCGCCGAGTGTCACGCCAACGATCAGAAGATAAAGCTTCGCCCAACGCTGAATGTCAGGGTCATCCGTGAAGACCGCGGTCGCAGGCTCGGCGATGAAGAAGAACAGCGCCCCGAGAAAAAGGCCGCAGGCGACCACGAACTTGAACGCCGATACGACCGTTTCGATGGTGCGATCCTTGAGCCCTCGCCCCCAGTTCTGCCCCGCGACAGGACCAATAGCGCTTGAAAGTGCAAGCATAGGGATCGTCGCCAGCGTCTCCACCCGCGTGGCCACACCAAAAGCTGCGACAGCTTCATTACCATAATTGGCGAGGATACCCGTCACGATACTGATGGACAGAGGATTGACCATATTGCTCGCCGCCGCCGGGAAACCCACACGGAGGACCTGTGCGGAGGACTGGGTGAAGACCGCCAGGCTAGGGAAGCTGAAGGTCACCAACCGCTCTTTGAACACAACAAGAGGCACCACAAGAATGAGTGACGCCACCCGTGCGCCCAAGGTCGCCCAAGCGGCCCCGGCCACTCCAAGCTCTGGGATCACCCCCCACCCATAGATGAACAACGGGTCGAGAATGATGTTTACGATCGAGGAGATCACCATGATCGTGCTGGGCGCCGATGTATCGCCATTGGCCCTGATTAGCCCCATCGCGACCATCGGTATAATGAAGAGCGGTACACCCAAGAACCAGACCTTCATGTACTCGACAATGAAATCGAGAACCCGCCCCTCTGCCCCCAACAACATAAAGAGGTCGCGGCACACGAACCAACCCACAGCCGATACCGCAGAGAGAACGACGGTCGAAAGAATAATACTATCCGTACCAAGACGCTGAGTATTGGAGAGATCGCTCCTCCCAATCGCGCGACTGGCCACCGAGGCAGCCCCCGCCGAAAGTCCTATCCCGATGCTGTTGACGGTCAAAAGAACAGGAAAAGCAAAGCTGATCGCGGCCAACTCGTCGATGCCGAGTTGCCCGAGAAAGTAAGCATCTGCTAGCGCTACAGAAATCAGCGACGCGACGGCTGCCACCATAGGCACGCCAAGACGCCTCAAATGCCCAGGGATTGACCCTTGCGTTAGATCTCGATTGCTCACCGCCAACACTCCTCAAAGGTCTGAGGGGAGATAGGGCGCGAGACGGGTGAACGCCAGTGAGGGATCCTGCAGGCCCTTTAAGCCGCCATGCGGTCCTGCAACCAATGCCGGATCTTCGCGAGGATCGCATCCTGACGAAGGGGCTTAGCGATGTAGTCATCCATGCCAGCCTTGCGGCACCGGCGCTTATCTTCTTCCATCGCATGCGCTGTTGCTGCAATGATCGGAACACGTCCGAATTCGTGCCGACGCTCATACTCGCGGATCAGACGCGTGGCCTCAAGGCCATCCATTTCCGGCATCGAAACATCCATGATGATCAGCTCAGGCTTGTTCTCGATGAACTTTTCGACTGCGGCGCGACCATTCTCGGCAATGTCGATGTCAAAGCCCAAGCCAGAAATCATATTGGAAATGACGAGCTGGTTCACCCGATTGTCTTCGGCGATCAGGATCTTGATGCCGGTTCCATCGCTCTGGTCAGGAATCTCCTCTTCCTTCACAGGAGCTTTGCCGCTTTCATCAACGCGGCCGGATTCGATTAGGGCCTTGCCTTGCTCCGTACCCGAAGCGACCATCGCCTCACTGACAGCGCGAACCAGCGGCTCGATGCGGTATGGTTTTGAGACCATAGCAGTCATGCCCTCGTCGCGGACCGGCTCTCCTAGGTCATCAGGAGACGCCATCATCACCAACGGCCGGTCACTGGAGATATCGTCCTCGCGCATGGCGTTGATAAAGTCGTCGCCCTTCATATCGGGCAGATCGTAGTCAGCAATCACCACATCAGGCCGTGGGTTGCGTTTCATGATCTGAAGAGCATTCTGCCCACTGAAGGTGGTTTGGACATCCGCGCCCCAAGAACCAACAAGTTCTTCGAGCACATCGCGAGACTGGTCTTTTCCATCGACCACGAGCACGGAAAGCCCGCGCATCGTGTCCTTTGGCATATTCAGCTGCTCAGCCGTCTCGTCGACCGGCAACGTGACATCGAAGAAGAAGCAAGACCCCTCTCCCTCAACACTCTTTGCACGGAGATTTCCGCCGGCCAACTCAATGATCGACTTGGAAATACTGAGGCCGAGACCCGTTCCCTCATATTTCTTGACGGAGCTGCCATCACCTTGTTCGAACTTCTCGAAAATCCGCTCGAGCTTGTCTTTCGAGATACCGATCCCTGTATCCGTGATGCTCACGCGGAGCTTGCCTTGGCCGCTTTGAACGTGGCCTTCGACATCAACCCGGATCGAGCCGCCCTCGGTGAATTTGACCGAGTTGCCGACCAAGTTGGTGATCACCTGGCGTATACGGCCACCATCACCGATATAGCCTTCAGGCAAAGAAGGGTCATAACGGACAATCAGCTCAAGGTTTTTCTCTTCTGCTGAATTCGCCACGATGCACATGACGTCTTCAATGGCTTCTCGAAGGTTGAAAGGCGCATCAATCAGCTGGAACTTGCCCGCTTCGATCTTAGAGAAATCGAGAATGTCGTTGATGATCGTCACCAGGCTTGCGCCCGACGACATAATGACATTCGCGAGGTCGCGCTGACGCGCTGACATATCTGTCTTCAAAAGAAGCTCGGTCATGCCGAGCATGCCATTCATCGGTGTCCGGATTTCGTGGCTCATATTGGCCAGGAACTCAGACTTCGCGCGGCTTGCAGCTTTGGCTTTTTCCGTGGTGAGGAAGAGCTGTTCGGTGCGTTCTTGGACGGTCTCTTCGAGCGTGGCGTCGCGCTGCGCAATCTCGCCAATCATCGCATTGAAGTTAGCAGCCAAGCGTCCCAGCTCGTCCTGGCCCATCACGGGAACACGAAGACCATAATCACGCTCCTCACGGATGTGATTGACGGCATTGTTGAGACGCGCGACCTGCGTCGTGACCATGGACGCAACGAGACGCGCGAGGATCCAGGCCACCGCAAAAGCAAAAAGCAGGACGATCCCCGCAAGACGCCGGTAATGCTCAATGCGTTCTTGCAAGCGCTCGCTAGAGATCCGCATCTGCAGTGCACCGATCACTTCACCGTCTACAACGATTGGTGTTTGAATCGCGAAGGCGCCGCGAAGCGGTGCGCCGGACTCTCGGTCAATCGGTAGCGATAGCGGATCACCGATCTCTTCAGGCGGAACGAGATTGCTCTTGAACGAGCCACGAAGGGAGCCGAGGTCATCGATCACATAAGCGGCCTGCACGTCCGAAACACTGGACAGTCCGGCCAGGTTCGAAACGATCGTATCTTGATCAGAAAAACTGAGTGCCGCTGAGACATTGCTGGCCGTGGTCTCAGCAAAACCCTTCCGGTCACGAATGAGTTCTCGACGGAACGTCGTGGTGTCAAGGATCACGAAGCCTGTATAGGCACCCATGAGCACGACGATGGTCGTGGCCATAATGGCGCTGGTGATTTTCCAACGCACCGGGAGGCGATCGATCAAAGGAAAGGTCATTCGGCGACCCTCCCTGCGACTTCTAGCAATGGTGCACGAAGCTTCAATACGTGACGCTGGAGGGTTTCATCGCTCACGAGCAAGCGATCCTCCGCATCAGGACTTGTGATTTCTACGACACCGCCAGCTTTCGCAAAACCCGGCTGTGCCGAAACAGTCAGCACAGGACGAAGGGTGATCACCTTGATGATGGCTTCGTCCGCAAGCCCTGGCGAGAAAAAGGCCGCGTGGCAGGGCTCAGCCGCAAACCGTGAGGGATCGATGCTGTGGAGCGACATTGGACGCCCCTGAATTTCCAGACCGCGACGGCGCAAGAATGATGCGATGGCAGGATCATCGTTCCTCAAACACATGCGAAAACTCAGGCCATATTCGACATCGTCCGGCCATTCGGTGAAGCGCGCGATCGCGATCACTGTATCCGCTGGGTCAGCCGCCGAGGCCGCAACGGTGCATAGGCAAGCCGAAACTGCAGCCGCCCCAAGCAGGCGCCGCAGAGGACCAGGTCCTCGTCCGAAGCGAATTGATAGCACCATCGAAGCCCTTCCCATGCCCTAGCAAGTTAAGAAGCCTCGATGAATCATCCGCTAAGGAGATAATTTCAAAGGTTATGGGCGGATTAACGACGTTTGCTCGCACCGGTTGAAAAAGCCCCCGGACCATCGGGTTTTTCGGCGATGTGGTCGCTCTTAAGCCTAACGCCCGCTGACGACTTTCAGAAAAATGTTGAGGTGACAGCAAGGACGACTGCCGATGACCCGGAGGTTGCAATCCTTTGCTTTCTGGTGACTGGCCATGACCGGTACAGGGCTAAAGGAGGAGCTCTTTGCGGATCGTAAGAGAGCGAGTCGCGATCGTGATCTCCACCAAAAAGAAGATCAGCCCGACGGTCAGGGCCATCATCGTGGCGATGAACAGCCCTGCCACGACCAGAGCCACGCTCATCGGCAAAAGCTGCTCCAAAAAGAGGAGCGCAACCTCGAGGCAGACCAAAAGGGCCGAGACCGATGTCGCCACAATAGCAATATTGATGGACCTCATCCGCCCACCCAGAACCTTCAGCTCTTCACGATGCCGTGCGGTGGGATCAGGCGCCTCACCGCCCTCAAGCAGGTCCTCGATAAGGCGCGCCCTGTCCACCACCCGGCCGAGCCGCAGCGTCATGACGTTCAAAAGCGCTCCCAGGCCCGTCAGAAGAAAAATCGGTGCAAAGGCGAGCGTGACGGCTTCTGTAATCGGATGATCAAGCATAGCTCCATTATCCGATGATTCTGCTCTTGCAGCGGGCGCGTAAGAGAAAAGCCAGCGGGAAGCTCGCTTCCTTCACTGGGTGTGCTAATCCTTGGCGCCTTATGAATGGCGGCCTCGGCCGTATGGGCTGTTGGGGGCAATCAGTGGCTGGAGACGAACAAGGCCTAGCGGTCACGCACGGCAACATTTTTCGCCGCTATTGGGCGCCTATCCTCACGACACTCGGTTTGATTTTCGTCAGCTCGCTTCTCTGGCTCTTCCAACCCTTTCTTTTGGGTGTCGCCATTGATGGCTTGATTGCCGATGATTGGTCAGGCGTTGTGTGGCTCGCGCTCCTGCAGCTCGGTGTTCTGATGATCGGCATGGCGCGGCGGTTTTACGACACCCGCGTCTATGCCCGGATCTATCGCGACATCGCCGAGGATGCCGTGACCGCCAGCCAAGAGGCATCGCTCGAGCTGACCCGCATCACCGCCCGCGCAGGCATGCTTCGCGAAGTGGTCAGCTTTTTTGAATTCAGCTTGCCGTTTTCTCTCCGTGCCTTGATTAATCTTGTCGGCTCGGTTGCGCTTCTCTGGTTCTTATCCAAGACTGTGCTGATCGCTTGCGCGATTGCGATCACGCTGATGGTCCTCA
Source organism: uncultured Parvularcula sp. (assembly GCA_963922235.1). Lineage (GTDB taxonomy): Bacteria > Pseudomonadota > Alphaproteobacteria > Caulobacterales > Parvularculaceae > Parvularcula. The sequence continues at coordinate 6,293 of CAWUIJ010000060.1, forward strand.
TCGGGTGGGGATTTTCTGATCGGATCAAATCCCTCTCCAAACGGATCAGTGATCAGCAAGAGCGTGAAGTCGATGTCATCGCGCAAGGCTCTCGGGATGAGACGAGGGATCACTTCCGCAAATTGGCACGATGGCAAATCGCCTTCTCGGATACCGATGTCATCATGTTCGGCCTATCGAACGTGGTTCTCACCGGTGTCTTGCTCTTTGCCCTTTACCAAACGGTGTCCGTCGATAATGCGGAAGTCGGAACAATCTTCGCAGTGTTCTCCTATGTCACTCGGTTCCAGTTCGCGGCCTATAACCTTCCTTACACGTACCAGCAGCTGGTGAGAACACTTGAGATCACAGAGCGCGTCAACCGGCTCGACGACACCGCTGAAGACGGCGTAGAGAAGGAAAAGGCGCCGTCCACAAAGACCAAACGCCGAGCGGCAGACCTCGCCTCCACCTTGGCCTTGTTTGACCTCAAACGCCGGCGTTAGAGCGTTTTCAGCCAAAGCGGGGCCTCCTTGGCTGCCCGAAAACGTCAAAGAACAAGAACCTAGAGCACTGGTTAGAACAGTTCGAGAAGAGCAACAGGTGATCGGTTGGCGATCTGGAGAGCGGAGATCTGCAACTGCTGCTGGACTTCGAGGGCGCGCAACCTGGCGGAAGCTGCGGCAAGATTAATGTCAGTGAGCGTTGCCACACCAGCTTCGATCGAAGTGCTCAGTGTATCGATGAATGAAGCTTGGCTTTCGATGCGCCGCTGGACGATACCAAACGACGCTGCCGCGTCATTGGCCGACGAGATCATCTCTTCAACATCTTGGATCCAACTGTCGATCTCTGCGTTTGACGCCGTGCTGACATCAATATCAGCCAACTGCCTGAGGTCCCCGCCCGTCGGTGTGAAACTGCTCGATTCCGCGCTGAGCGCGAAAACACGAAAGATTTCGTTGTTGGTCACATAGATAATCGCGTTATCTTGAGTTGGGTCGTCAGGCAGGGTGGAGGAAAAGGAGACGTTCGGAGAAGATCCTGGCGCTGCAGCTTCCAACGCCGCGATTTCATCTTCCAAATGGGCGATAAGCGCTTCAGCCACGTCATTGATCGTGTCACCTTCTTGGGCGACATAAGTGGCTGCTATCGGGGATATGCCAGCCATCAGAACAGGCGTTACCTCGATCGTAAACGTGTACCCCGCATTGATGCCGGCTGTTCCGTCAGCAGGCGACACCAGCGTAAAGCTTTGTGTCGTACTGGGTATCAGACCGTTACTGGACATGATGATGCCGCCAGGCTCATCCGCGACGATAGCAGCGACAATGGGCGCACCCTCGAAGAAACGTAAGTCCGCCTGCTGAATGGTGAGATAATCGGCTTCCGATACGTTCGAAGCCGTTCTGTTCAAAGACGAAAGAACGGCAATGTCGTCCCCACCTTGCAGCAGATTCAGGCCATTGAATTCAGCACTCTCTACAATGGTGCTCACTTGCTCACGCATCGCTGCAATGTCGCGCTGGACCACAGAACGATCGACATTCTCCTCGCGTGCCGCGATAACGTCTTGCTTGACTTGAGCAAGCGCGGAAGAAATTTGCTCTGAAGCCGATCGGGCCACATCTAAAGTTGCATGCGATAACCAAAGGCTCTCTTTGACTTGCCGCAGCACCCCGATGTCTGATTGCATATGCGTGCTGATGGACCAGACTGACGACGAGTCAACGGCGCTGTTGATCTTCCGACCTGTGGCCACCTGCATTTGGATAGAACTCAAGTCACGACGGGACAACGTCAGACTCTGAAGAGCAATCTCCGCACTTTTGTTGTAGTTAATAGTCATCTTTTTTATTAAGTGAAGCTCTGCTACGTGAGCGTGTATCAGGGAATTGTATTTTCTTCGGATAAGACATCATTCAAATTGGCCGGGTCGCTGTAGGGGAACGCAAAGGCCCTTCCTTTTCGGCACCGCAACATATTCGCTTGCCAAAGGCCCGCCACCAGGGCATCCGCGGCCTCATGACCGAAGCTCTTCGCAATATCGCCATCATCGCCCACGTTGACCACGGCAAGACCACGCTTGTGGACGAGATGCTGCGCCAATCTGGCACCGTCCAAGCTCACCAAGAGATGGCCGAGCGCGCCATGGACTCGGGGGACATTGAACGGGAGCGCGGGATCACCATTCTCGCCAAAGCCACCTCGGTCCTATGGGACAAGGGCGAACAGCCGGTGCGCCTCAATATTGTCGACACCCCAGGCCACGCCGATTTCGGCGGCGAGGTCGAGCGGATCCTTTCAATGGTGGATGGCTGCGTCCTGCTGATTGACGCGTCCGAAGGCCCGATGCCGCAGACGAAGTTCGTGCTTTCCAAAGCCCTCGCGCTCGGTCTCCGTCCGATTGTGTGCCTCAACAAAGTCGACCGTCCGCAGGCAGAGCCCGATCGCGCGCTTGATGAAGCGTTTGATCTCTTCGCGGCGCTCGGCGCCAATGATGAGCAGCTCGACTTCCCTGTTCTTTACGCTTCAGGCCGCGACGGTTGGGCCGACGATGAGGAGAACGGCGCGCGGAAGGACCTGACGCCGCTCTTTGAACGGATTATTGCCCATGTGCCGCCGCCTCCCGTCTCGAGCGACGCGGATGGTGAACCCTTTAAGATGCTCGCCACCACGCTGGAAGCGGACAACTTCCTCGGTCGCATCCTGACCGGCCGTGTCGCCCAAGGCGTCGCCAAGCCTGGCATGACGCTGAAGGCCCTCTCTGCTGACGGCTCAGAAGTCGAACGTGTGCGGATCACCAAGGTCCTGGCTTTCCGCGGCCTCGCACGCCAACCCATTGACGAAGCCCTCCCCGGCGACATCGTCGCCATCGCTGGTTTCCAGAAGGCCTCGGTCGCAGACACGCTTTGTGATCTGCCCGTCACCGACGCACTTCCTTCGCAGCCGATCGATCCGCCGACGCTGTCGATCCGCGTCGCGCCGAATGACAGCCCACTTGCTGGCCGCGAAGGCGATAAAGTCCAGTCGCGGGTCATCCGTGAACGCCTCTTCCGCCAAGCCGAAGGCGATGTCGCGATTCAGGTGCGCGAAAGCGACGATGGCGATGCCTATGAAGTCGCTGGCCGCGGGGAGCTGCAGCTCGGCGTTCTCATGGAGAACATGCGCCGCGAGGGCTTTGAGCTTTCGGTCTCCCGTCCTCGCGTTGTGACCCGCCGCGATGAGAGCGGCCAACTGCTCGAGCCGATCGAAGAGGTCACCATCGATGTCGATGACGAGCATACGGGCGCGGTCATCGAAAAGCTGACCCAGCGCAAGGCTGAGCTCTCTGAGATGAAACCCTCAGGGGGCGGAAAGACGCGGATCATCCTCAACGCCCCCGCCCGCGCGTTGATTGGTTACCACTCGGAGTTTCTCACCGACACCCGTGGTACAGGCGTGATGAACCGCGCCTATCTTGAGCATGCCCCGCATAAAGGCACGATCGAAGCGCGCCGCCAGGGCGCCCTCATCTCCAATGGTGATGGCGAGAGCGTGCCCTTCGCGCTTTGGAACCTCGAAGAGCGCGGCGTGATGTTCATTGGGCCCGGCGAGAAGGTCTATAAGGGCATGATCATCGGCGAAAACGCTAAGCCCCAGGACCTCGATGTCAATCCGCTGAAAGCCAAGCAGCTCACCAATATCCGCGCCGCCGGCAAAGACGACGCCGTCCGCCTCACCCCGCCCCGGCGCCTCAGCCTCGAAGAAGCCATCAGCTATATCGGCGACGACGAGCTCGTGGAAATCACACCGGAGAACATCCGCCTCAGGAAGATCGAACTCGAGCCGCATATGCGCAAGAGGCGGGCGAAGGAAGAAGCGGTTTGAGCTGAGTCGAGTGTCACAATGCGGAACGACCTGGTCTAGATCGGACGAAGCAATCGCCACAATGGGCATTGAGGGTAACGGCTTGAGCCGCTTTCAAGCGGCGGCCATCGTGAAGCCTTTGGGGATTTCATAGAGGTTTAGCGATTACGTTTCATTCGTTCGCCGCTGATAGACCCTTATGGTAGAATATTGGTTACGAAACAGCAGCCTCGACGAAATCAATTCCCATCAGATGCTTTTACTTCGATGGATATTAAAGCCAATTTTCTCGAAGCATCAGATTATCAATCTTCTAGTCAAGCGCACGTCGAATAATCTCTTCCATAAGCGTGTCGGGGTTGCTCGAAGTAAATTTTTTATCGTTTTAAAAAACCTCTGGTACGTGAGTGTCGGCTATGTTCTTCAAGGGCAGGCATATCGTTGCATGCGGCCGGTCGTTATCCAACGATCGTGTTGAATCTCAGGAGAACAACGTGTTGGCAGAGAACGATCATTTAACGCCGAAACCTCAACTTTCTGTTGTGATCCCGTGCTACAATGAAAGTGAAGTCTTGGATGAACTAAGGCGTCGTCTGATTTCTGCTCTGGAAAACGTTGTCGGCCGAAGTTTTGAAATTGTGCTTGTGGACGACGGATCAAAAGATCAAACTGCCGAGATTCTACGCCGTTTCCAAAAAGAAGATCCACGTTTCACAATTGTCCTGCTCTCGCGCAATCATGGACACCAATTGGCCCTAACAGCGGGTTTAAGTGTAGCGACTGGCGAACGAATCTTTGTCCTTGATGCCGATCTCCAAGACCCACCAGAATTGTTGGGTCCCATGATGGCCCGCATGGATGAGGGTTTCGATGTGGTCTATGGCCAACGACGCTCCAGAGCGGGTGAAAGCTCATTCAAACTTACGACCGCGCGCTCATTTTATCGCCTGCTGAACAAACTCGTCGATATAGAGATTCCGGTCGACACGGGCGATTTCCGGCTTATGAGCCGGCGGGTCGTCGATGTTCTTCAATCAATGCCTGAGAAGCATCGATTTATCCGTGGGATGATTAGTTGGATCGGTTTTTCACAGACCGCTTTCCCATATGATCGCGACGCCCGCTTTGCAGGGGAAACAAAATATCCATTAAGGAAGATGCTAGTCTTCGCGTTGGACGCGATCACAAGTTTCTCGATCATCCCCCTTCGGATCGCCGCGGTGATGGGTGTCCTATGTGCCTCAGCAGGGGGCCTTTATGGAGCTTATACCTTAGTTCAATGGTCGCTTGGCTCGGTGTTACCGGGGTGGACTTCATTGACTCTTATATCCCTCATTCTCGGAGGAATGCAGCTTACTGTGCTCGGCATTATAGGCGAATATATGGGGCGCCTCTACATCCAGAGCAAAGGTCGCCCGAACTTCATCATCGACAAAGTGATTAGGGGTTAGTCAATACACCGAGCAAATGTCGGAAGACAAACCTGAAATCCCTCACCGCACAAGGCGGCCGGCCGTGGCTGGGTGATAAAGATGTTGATAGAATGCAGAGCGCCCTGTATCCCATGACTGGTACCAGATGATTTTGTTCATTAAACAAATGGTACAATTCGGGATTGTGGGTTTTGCGAACACGCTGATCGGATTAACGGCGATCTGGATGCTGGTTTTCTTCCACGTGCCTCCGCTTCTTGCGAATCTTGGGGGCTACATTGTCGGTGTGACCTTTTCTTACCTTGTGCATAGCGCCTGGACATTTGCCAGTCGGTCGAACCTCGAAAAGAAGTCTCTAAGAAACCGCCGTTCAGCACTCCGCTATGTGGCCGCATTCTGCGTCGCGTGGTGTGCCAATGCAGCAGTTTTAAGTGTCGCGTTGGCGACTTTTCCCACACGTCTATACCTCGCCCAGGTACCGGGACTGTTTATATATTCCACAGTATTTTTTTTGCTCTGTAAGTACTTTGTGTTCCGGGAGACAACCAAATGATCAGAACCATAGGTATCCACCGCCTTGCGGCATTCGGCATTTTGGGCATTAGCGCCATCTACTTCCTGTCCAAAACACTCTTTTTTCAGGGGGAGACCCTTGATTTTAAATATCTTTGGCTTGCGGGTGAGTTGTGGGAACAAGGCCTGAATCCTTACGGAGATGTCTATGTCCAGGCCGGTCGAGAGATCTTCACCAACGGCAACGTTCCAACATGGATGGTGTACCCGCCGAGCTGGTACCCAATAGCCCGCTTACTGTCCTTGTTTCCTTATAGCGTGGCGAACCTTATTTGGTTGAATTTCTCGATGATTGCGATCGTACTGGGATTCTTCGTTTGTACAGATACTTTTAGACGGACCGGGCCTGCTGCAACACTCCTTGAAACCAGCGGGATGGTTGCCTTTCTCGGCCTGGGAAGTATCATGGCTATCGCGGTTTCTGTTGGCCAAACGTCACCACTATTTTTCCTCGGCTTTGCGCTCTTCTGGCGTGGGTGGTCACTTCAGCGTCACACTGCTTTCATCGTTGGACTCATCATCCTAATGCTGAAACCAAACATAGGACTGCCTTTCGCAATACTGGCTCTCACGCGCCCCTTCTTCTGGCGTCCTGTTTTGATCGGGGGAGCCATCACCATTCTTATGGCCATACCAAGCTTCTTTCCGGAGAAATCAATCAGCATTTTGACTGATTATCTTGCTCAGCTCGGTCAATACGGAAGTGCGGTTTGGAACGGACCCGCAAATATGACCGGTCTCCGGAACCTTGTTTATTTGATATCAGGACATGACATGAGCTCGTTCCTGTTAACCCCTACTGCAGCAATACTTTCTGGCATCTATGGGCTTGTGACACTCAACAAAGTTGACATTACACCTGACCGACAGCTTATGATGGTGTTGGCTTTAACGACATTTTTGGTTCCAATGCACACGTATGATTTTCTTGTTTTGGCTCCGATGCTCCTTTGGCTACATAGAGAGCCTTGGAAAATTCGGGTCGCGCTAGGCGCCGCGATGCTCGTATTGCTTCGAGTCAACAACGTGGCTAACGTCACGGGGCTGACTTATCTCGCGGAAACCTATGCTCCGGGCAGCACATTAGCGTCAGTCTGCGCACTCATCATCTTCGGCGCCGTCCTATTGAGCTACCGCGTGCGAAGGCCCTGAGACGCCGCCGCCCCCGCTTCCCGACTGCCAGTGAACACTTGTCGTAATCGCAAATCTCAACTTCCCGTATACGCATCACTCATCTGCTCTTGGAACGTGCCGATGATGCCGGGCCAGCGGTTGAGGCGGTTTTCTATGTGCTCTGACGTCACGCCGCCGGTGAGGTCGATGACGTAGTCGACGCCGATCTGGCTGCGGTTTTCAAGGACATAGGCGCGGCCGTTTTTGTTGCCGTCGTTAAAACCATTCACGATACGGAAGTCTTGATCAGCGATTGGCCGTCCAAGGTCGAAATTCGCAAACAGCACCAGCTGACCGCAGCGGGCTGGTGCGCCGGTGCAATCCACCGCGCGGACCACGAAGATGATCCCGTTCGAAGAACCCGTCGCCACCGGCGCGCCGGTCGCGTCTTCGAGCATGGTGGGCGCAAGGCCCGCTTGGGTTAAAACCCGCGCAATGTCCTCGCTCGTCAGGCTCTCCGTCACCGGGCGCACATCGAGCTCTTGCGCTTGAGCAACACCGAAAAGCAGCGCGGCTGCAGCGAACATGCGGAACACACTGGTCATCTCAAACCCCCAGGGAAGACCCCAGAACCTTGCCCGGATGCCGCGGCCATGTCCACGGCCATGGAAAACCACTCGACTCTCTAGACCGGTCGGTCTATATTTCAGGCCAACAAAGCAACCAAGGATGCGAAAACCATGGCATTCGAACGCGACCCCGAGGTGGAAGAGCTGCTGCTCAAAGCCACCGGCGGCACCAACTTCAAATCCACCATCGGCCTTCAGATGGTCTCAGCGGGCAATGGCCATGCCGAGGTGAAGATCGATCGCAAGCAAGAGCTGACCCAGCACCACGGCTATCTGCATGGCGGCTTGATCGCGACCCTGGCCGATATCTCGATGGCCTGGGCGGCTGCGACAGCCGTGGGGGACGTGGTCACCCAAAGCATGACGATCCAATATCTCGCGCCCGCTGTCGGTGACGATCTGCGCGCGCGGGGCGAAGTGATCAAAGCAGGGAAAACCTCCGTCTCCGTCCAATCGCGGGTCTATTCGGGCGAGAAAAACGGCGAGCCCCGACTTGTCGCCACGGGCCTCGCGACCATCGCCTCCCTAGCGGGCCGATAATGGCGAGGCCTTTGCCGTCGGCGCCCTTTTCCGGTCAGCCCGCCAAGAACTTAGGCGACCTTCAGACCAAGGAGCGCCTGATCCGAACAGCCGTGATCCTTTTTCAAACCCAAGGCTATCACGGCACCGGCACAGCAGCGCTTTTGAAGGCAGCCAACGCGCCCAAGGGCTCGCTCTATCACCACTTCCCCGGCGGGAAAGCGGAACTTGCGATCGCAGCGATCGAATGGATCGAGGGAGAAATCCTCGCTGCGCTGAGCAAAACGGCGAACAGCGGCAAGACCCTCGCGGACCTGATCGGCTGGCTTTTTGAAGGCACCGCTCGGTGGGCGGAACGTTCGCATTTTGAGGAAAGCCCCCTTCTCGCAGCCATCACCTCTGCAGGCGCTCCCGGCGAGGTGATGGCCGCCGCAGACCGTGTGTACCGCGGCGCCGAAGACGCCCTCCTCCCTCTCACCGGCGGCAGCCGGGATCTCGCAGCCCTCGTGATCTCAAGCCTCGACGGCAGCGTTGTCCTTGCGCGGTCACGGCGCGACGCTGAGCCAATCCGGGCCACGTCGCGGGAGCTTCGCGCTTATCTTTCATCGCGCTGATTTTTTTGAGCGGCCTGGTCGATGTCGCTGCGCGTCATCCGCTGACCACAAGCCATCGTGCGTACGGGACACCGTTTCAGGAACTGACGTCATCAGCGACGGCTTTGGATGGCGCCCTCGCTCCGAAGGGACGCGACTTCGTCGCCACACCCAAATATCCCCATCATGGAACCACTGTCCCGGCCCTCTGCGGCGATCAAGGGGCGGCTCGACCTGGCTCGTTTGTCGTTGACACACATGGCCTGCATTATCTAATTTTAATTCGATACTTCAGGGGCAATTCATGACTTCTGGCATTAAGGCTTCGCAAGCGCGAAGTGCTCTTTTCGTGAGCTCGGCTTTGGCATGGGCAATGGTGGCGAGTGCCCAGGCCTCCACCATCACTGACAGTGAGCAGAAACTCACTGCCGAGGATGCCGCGAGCTATGACTATTTCGGCTACTCCGTTGGCGTGTCCGGAAACACCGCCATTGTCGGCGCCTATCTCGATGATGATAACGGCGGAGCGAGCGGCTCGGCCTATCTCTTCGATACCATCACAGGCGCAGAAACCAAACTCACCGCCTCCGATGCCGCGAGCAGTGACGTGTTCGGCGTGTCCGTTGGCGTTTCGGGAAACACCGCCATTGTCGGCGCCTATCTCGATGATGATAACGGCTTTATTGATAGCGGCTCAGCCTATCTCTTTGATACCACCACAGGCGCAGAAACCAAACTCACAGCCCCCGATGGCGAGGCTGGTGACCGGTTCGGCTGGTCCGTTGGCGTTTCGGGAAACACCGCCATTGTCGGCGCTTATGGCGATGATGATAACGGCTCATCGAGCGGCTCGGCTTATGTTTTTGATCTGTCCGGC
>CAWUIJ010000061.1:0-15552 GCA_963922235.1 uncultured Parvularcula sp.
GTGACGCTTTTGAGTTTCACAGCGTTTCTCCTGACCGGCGTGGAAACAGCTGACGCAGCGACGCTTGCCATGTCTTTGGTCGCCTCGGGCGGTTTTATGCCCTTTCCCGGTGGGTTGATGGCCCTTTCGCCAGCAGGGATCACCGTCGCCATCCTGACAATGATCGTCAGTGCCGTGAACTTCGTTGTCATTGCTCGATTGGCCATTCAGGGCTCCTCCCGGCTCAAGGCGGGGCCTGACCCTGAGACCAAAGCCTTCTTGCTCCTCATTCTTCCGCTCGGCTTTTTGCTGTGGACCAGTACGGGGGCAGGGGATTGGGACAAAATCCCGGCGCAGATCGTCAATGCTGTCTCGCTCCTCTCGACCAACGGGTTTTTCGTGGGGGAGCGTCCGGGGCTGACGCCCGTTCTTGTGACCGCCGTGATTGGCGGCGCTGCTGTTTCCACCGCTGGCGGGATCAAGCTGCTCCGTTGGCTCATCACATTTGGGCGGGCGGGGCAGGAGCTTTGGCGTCTCACCCATCCTGGCGGTGTGATGGGTCGCGGCCGGCCGCTGATCTATGAGTTTGGCGTTTGGATCCACACGATCGCCTTCACCATGGTTCTGGCGGCTCTCGTCCTCACGGTCGCGTTTTTCGGTTATGATCTTGAGCTTGCCGCCGCCACAGCGGTGGCCGTGGTCACCAATGCGGGACCACTTCTTTCCGTTGTGGAGGGGTCGACAGCCGACTTCGTGCACTTCGCAGAGCCCCTGCGGATTCTTCTCGCAATGGGCATGATCGCTGGCCGGTTGGAGCTGGTTTTGCTGTTTCTCCTGATAGACCGCAATTTCTGGCGTGGTTAGTAAGGGGCGCCGTTAAGATCGTTTCGCAAAGGGTCTTTCATCCCGCGCTAAAAAGTTTTACGGCATGTTGCATTGCAATATGTCGCGTTAAAAAAAGAGAAGCTCAGGCCATGGATAAGCCTCGCCCACTGCAGGACATTTTCCTCAACGAGATCCGTAAGCAAAAGGTACCGGTGACGGTCTTTTTGGTGAACGGCGTCAAGCTCCAGGGGATTGTGACGTGGTTTGACAGCTTCTGTGTTCTTCTGCGTCGTGACGACCAAACTCAGTTGGTCTACAAGCACGCTATCTCGACCATCATGCCGCAAGGGCCGGTGGATCTTTCTGAGGACGTGACCGACGGCAATATCTAGCCCCTTTGAGACGGAACGGCCTGCTGAAAAGGCCTTCGTCCTGCATTGCGCCCTTTCGGGGACTGGGCGGGACTTACGCTCGGCCGAAGGCGCGCTGGAAGAAGCAGCGAGCTTGACCAAAGCCATCGGTGTCGAGACCGTCCGTGCCGAGATCGTCAATTTGCAAGAAGCGCGTCCAGCGACCTTCCTTGGCCAAGGTAAAGTCGACGAGGTCGGCCAGTGGCTTGAAGAGGCTGAGGACGTCAAACTCGTCATTGTCAACACGCAGTTGACGCCTGTTCAGCACCGGAACCTCGAACGAGCCTGGAAGGCGAAGGTGCTCGACCGGACGGCTTTGATCCTGGAGATCTTCGGCGAGCGGGCATCGACCAAAGAGGGCACGCTACAGGTCGAGTTGGCGCATCTGACCTTTCAACGGTCCCGGCTTGTCCGGTCCTGGACGCACCTGGAGCGTCAGCGCGGCGGTGCCGGTTTCCTTGGCGGTCCGGGTGAGCGGCAGATCGAAAGCGACCGCCGGATCCTTCAGGAAAAGATCGACCGCCTGAAAAAGGAACTCGAGGACGTCCGGCGCACACGCAACCTGCAGCGCCGAAAGAGGAAGCGGGCTCCCCAGCCCGTGGTCGCGCTGGTGGGCTACACCAACGCAGGCAAGTCGACCCTCTTTAAACGGATCACGGGCGAGGACACCTTCGCAGAAGACCTTCTGTTCGCCACGCTCGATCCATTGATGCGGCAGATCGATCTTCCGTCCGGGACGCCCGCTATTCTCTCGGACACTGTGGGTTTCATCAGCGATTTGCCGACCACCTTGGTCGCAGCCTTTCGGGCGACCTTAGAAGAGGTGCTGGAGGCTGACATCGTGGTCCACGTGCGGGATTACGCGCACCCTGAGAGCGATGCGCAGCGTGCGGATGTGATCAAGGTTCTGGCTGAGCTGGGGCTGACAGAAGACACTGACGCCGTGTTCATCGAGGCCTGGAACAAGCTCGACGCGCTGCCAGCGGATGAGGATGAGGCGGGAAGCGAGCCTCAATTGCGCGAGGCGGCACGCAGCCGCGCAGACCTCGCCGATGGTACGCCCAACGACCCGCTGCCAGTGGCGGTCAGTGCCCTGACTGGTGAGGGCGTTGAGGACTTGCTGGAGCTCTTGGACCAAGAACTGACCGCGCGGCGCAGCGAGGTGACGGTCGAGCTTCCGCCCGATGCAGGGGAAGCTGCCGCGTGGCTTTACCGGGTTGGCGAGGTCCTCGATGAGACATTCACAGAACTAGGTCTGCGCACGCTGACTGTACGGCTCGAGCCGCGTGATGTGGGGCAATTTGAGAAACGCTTTGGGTTCCCCGTCGCTGGTCATCTTGGCCATGACCACGATGACCAAAGTCTCACGGGCTAACGCCGCGATACGCTTTTCACAGGCCACGTGATACGGTTTAGTCCGCGTATCAAACGAGAAGGTCCCCTCCATGTTTCGCCTCGTCTCAGCAGTCCTTACGGCTCTTGTTGCGGTTCAATCGCTTACCCAGCTTACAGGAGAGGGGGTGGCGCGTGCGCAGATCGAAGAGGTCGATCTCATCGAAGCGGTCGACATGCCAGCGCTCGAACAGCGTCAGGTTCCCAACTTTGTTGTGATCCTAGCTGATGATGCGGCGTTCACGGACTTTGGGGCCTATGGCGGTGAGATCGCAACGCCTGTCTTTGATGACTTAGCAAGCTCTGGTGTTCAGTTCACGAACTTCCACACCGCGCCTATCGGTGCGGCGTCGCGCGCCATGCTGCTGACCGGTCTTGATAGCCATGAAGCGGGATTGGGGACGCTTCCCATTTTTGCTCCTGCCGAATTCGAAGACCAACCTGGGTTTCGTGGTCAGCTGGAAGGCGGTGTGAGTACCGTGGCTGATCACCTTCGCGATGCTGGGTATCGCACCTATGTGGTTGGGAAGTGGGGCCTTGGCCAGGATGCTGAAAACCTTCCGCCTGCCCACGGCTTTGACCGATCGTTTGTCCTTCGGTCTGGAGGGGTCGACCATTTTGCTGAAAGGACGAGCAACGCGTTTCTGGGTGATGTGCAGTGGGATGAGGATGGGGAAGCCGTCGTTCTTGGCGAGGACTTTTATGCGTCCGATGTCCTGGTCGATCGTATGATCAGTTACATCGGCGATGGGCAAGCTGAGGCACCATTCTTTGCCTATGTCGCCTTGACCGCTCCACATTTTCCGCTTCAGGCACCCGAAGAGAACATCTCGCCTTATATTGGTCGCTATGCAGATGGCTGGACTGCTCTGCGTGAGGAGCGATGGGCGTGTGCGAAAGAGTTGGGGGTTCTTCCGCCTGACGCCCCCCTTGGCACCTTTGTTCCTGGAGGGCGGGACTGGGACGATCTGACAGCTGATGAACGAGAGACGTATGCGAAGCGCATGTCTGTCTATGCGGGCATGATCGATAACCTTGATGAAAACCTGGGCCGGCTCGTGGACCACCTCAAAGCCACGGGGCAGTTTGAGAACACAGTCTTCATTCTCTCTTCTGACAATGGGCCCGCCGGGGACGAGAGTGAGGCGGATCCCGTTTTTCGCCGCTGGGCCGGTGGGCAAGGCTATTCATTCGATTTCGGAAGGCTCGGCGGCCCGCGTAGCTTTTCGAGTCTGGGCGCCGAATGGGCCTCGGCCGTCGCTTCGCCTGGCAACCTTTTTAAGGGCTACACGTCCGAAGGCGGCACTCGTGTGCCGTTGATCATCACTGGCCCCGGAATCGAGCAGGGCCTTCGCACAGGTGCGCTGAGCGTGATGAGTGATATCACCCCGACAATCCTTGATCTTGCCAACGCTCCTTTTGACCGTGATGTGCTCACGGGACGCTCGCTCACGCCGCTTCTCTTGGGGGTGGAGGAGCGCGTCTACGGCGACCTCGATGCCATTGGATTGGAGCTCAACGGCAACGCGGCCCTCTTCCGAGGGCGATACAAAATCGTGCGCAACAATCCGCCAGGTAGCGACGGTGAGTGGCGGCTTTTCAACATCGAGGAAGATCCTGGCGAAACGCTCGATCTCTCGTTTGCCAGTCCGCAGCTCTTCCAGGACATGCTTTCCGACTACAGTCTTTATGAGCGGCGAGTCGGCGTACTGTCCTGGCCAGAAGGGTATGATCCCGCGTCAGTCTCACGTGATCGTGCCCAAGCGATCATGAAAAAGAGCCCATGGTGGAAGCCGGTCTTGGGTCTCGTTCTGGTTGTAATCGTGATCATACTCCTATGGCAGTTCGTTCTTCGCGGTTTTGTAACGAACTTGTTATCTTCACAGGAAAATTAGGCGCCTGGTACAGAGCTCGCATACCCTCTGACGTGTGGGGCATTGTGAGGAGAGCCCACACGTTCCGGGTGCAAAAAATGTGTCATATCGGCCATAGTTTTTTGGGTTTCGCACCTTGCGGCATGGATCGTCCGGGACGAGACACCATACTATCTGTATCACTACGGGACGGTGGGGTGAGGTTCATGACCATGATGGTGCGTTCTTTCGTCGTCATGACCGTATTGGCTTGCGCTAGCACCGCTGCGGCGCAGCCAATCTTAGATGATCCTGATGCGACATGGACGCTGTTGATCGAGAACGACAGCTTCACCCGCGAAGATGACAACTACACGAGCGGCGTGAACGCCGGCTATGTCAGCGGTACGCGCGAGCTCTCTGGGTTCTCGAAGTTTCTAGCTGATACCGTTGTGAGGCCACAGGGCGCGGCCGTAGCGCGCCGCGGGTTCATGTTGACCCATGCCTTTTACACGCCAGACAACCTGCGTCCGACGGAGTTTCAGCCAGCTGAGCATCCTTACGCGGGCCTTTTCACGGCAGAGGCCACATGGATCGTGCAGCAACGCCATCGGGTCGACCGATTTTCGGTGGAGGTTGGGCTGGTTGGCGACTCAGCTCTGGCTGAACACCTTCAGCGTGCGACCCACAATATCACCGGCGATGTCGATCCGCAGGGTTGGGATACCCAAGTCGACGATGAGCCGCTGCTGAACCTGCACTACAACGTGCAGAAACGATTCCTTTTAGATCACGCGTTTTTGGGCGTGCCTATCGATCTGATCTTTGGCGCGGTCGCTTCAGCGGGCAACAAGTACACGGGGATGGGCGGCAGCACGACCTTGCGCTGGGGCCCCGGGATCGACTCGACGTTTTCGCTGCCGCGTGTGCGTACAGCTCTTCACGGCGGCGTCGGTTATTTTACCCCTCGTCATGACGGGAAGTTCCAATGGTTCATTTTCGGCGGCGGCGATGTTCGCGCTGTTGCCCACAACATTGTGCTCGATGATAGTTTCTTCCGTGAAGACGACTTCATCGATGTGAAAAGCAGTGTGTGGGTTGCCGACTTTGAGATTGGCGCGGTTCTTCAGCGCGGACGATACCAAGGCGCTTTGTCAATCGTGGCTCGTTCGCCTCAGTTTGATGAGGAGAACGAGACGCAAGCCTTCGCAGCGATCAGCCTGTCGCGGAAGTTTTAGTTCTGTTGATCGTCGGCTGGCGGAATGTCGTCCGCTTCTGTCTCTTCGACTGGTGGCTCTTCCGTCGCGGTGTCGACGCCCAGGTCATCCGGTAGCGAGAAGATGTCCGTTGCTTCTCCTGGAAGGTCCGCTGCCTCATCGTCGCCGCCGATGATGTCTGAGAAGTCGTCGTCTTCGAGCGTTTCTTCTTCAGTCGGCAAGAAATCGAGGTCTGACTGACCTCGGTCAGCAACCAGCGCGAGGGTCAGAGAACTTGCGAAAAAGATCCCGGCCAAAATCGTCGTTGCGCGCGTCAGTGCCGTGGCTGCACCGCGACCTGACATGAGGCCGCCACCGCCGCCGCCCATGCCCAACGCACCGCCTTCAGAGCGTTGCAAAAGAACGACGCCGACGAGGGCCAGCACCACCATAGTGTGAATGGTCAGAATGATCGCGGTCATGAGGCTTCCTGCTTAGAGGCGATCCGTTGCGGGAAAACCGCTGTAATCGCTCGGAGAGCGCTCTCTAGGGGCGAGCGACCTGCAATTTCAAGCCGTCTATCGAGGCGATCGATCGCTGCGAGCACGCGATCCGGGTGGGTGTGGTGCAAAGCATGCCCACCGCCCTCGATCACATCGATGCCGCAGTCGCCGATTTCAGCCTTCAGTTTGTCGCCATGCACGGGCAGCAACACAGTCAGATCATGGGTTCCCGCGACGACCTCCGTGGGAACATCGACCTCATCATAGCGCTTCGAGAGAGGGACCAATTGCTCGTAAAGCCGGCAGAGGTCCTGGGCGTTCCATTTGAATTCTTGCGCTCTGAACGCGAGCTGCGACTGCACGCGGTCATAGTAGTAAGACGCAGCTTTCGCACCGGCGAGTGACCGTTCCACCGCCCGGCGGAGGCCGTAGCGGCAGTAGAGGGCAATAAAGGTCCGCCGGAACAGCCAGCCGTAATACGGATTGTTCCCAGCCTGGGCATACCACCTCAGCCCTCCTGGCCAGGGGTGGCTGACCGGAGCAACGAGCACCACGCCGGCCACGTCCTCTGGGAACGCCAAAGCCCAAACGAGGGCCGTTGCAGCACCGTAGCTCTGCCCGACCACAACATAGCGCTCAGCGCCTTGCGCACGCACCGCTTCGCGCATCGCGGCGACCTGCACATCCAACCGAAACCCATCACGTGGTCGGTCAGAGAAACCGTGTCCGGGACGATCGGGAGAGAGAACCAAACGCTCCTCCGAGAGCTCCCGGGCCAAGTCGATGTCCATATCGAGGCCGTTGGTGAAGGTGCCATGGACCATCACGACGGGCAGCTTCTCACCAGGCTTTCCGCGCTTGATGAGGTGAATGTTGCCTTCGCTCGTTGGCACGACGTCCCCTGCGGGGCCCTTCCGTCTCGTGATCGCCCTGTCCTGAATGAAGGAAAAAACGACCGTCCCCAGCACCAGGGCTAACGAGACGAGAAGGAGCAGTTTAACGGACATCAGATCGATCGCGCAATCGCTAGAAAATCTTTGGCCACAAGGCTAGCGCCGCCAACCAGCGCACCACCGACATTGTCGATGCGAAGGATTTCTGCCGCGTTACCAGGCTTCACTGATCCGCCATAAAGAAGGGGCGGTTGCGGGCCGAGCTTGTCGCGCATGGCCTTGTGCATCTCGGCGATGTCATCCTCTTTCGGTGTCAGGCCTGAGCCGATGGCCCAGATGGGTTCATAGGCAACGATCACTTGATCGGCTTTGGATGCCACCACATCGAGTTGCGAGGTCACGACTTCAACCGCTCGCAGGTCCTGGCGTTCTTCAAGGCTCTCACCGACGCAGAAGATCGGCACCAACCCTGCGCTAAGGACTGCATCCACTTTGGCACCGAGGGTCTCATCGCTTTCACTGGAGCGTTCGCGGGCTTCGGAATGGCCGATGATGCAGTAGGAAGCGCCGGCATCGGCGAGCATTTCCGCAGAGACGCAGCCTGTGTGGGCGCCTTGGATCTCGTGGTGGCAGTCCTGGCCGCCGGTTTGGATCTTGGTGTCTCGGCAAGCCGCGCTGACGTCTCGCAAAAGAGTTGTCGGGGGACACACCACCATTTGCATCCCGTCTTTCGCTGCGGCTTCAGCGCCATCAATCATCTGACCGATTTCGGCCAGCGATGCGCTTGTGCCGTGCATTTTCCAATTTCCAATAATCAACGCCATTGTGCACGCCTTTCCGTTTCGCATCGTTTGGGGGACGGACGGCGCCTTGCAAAGCGGAAGCGAGCCATCCAAACGCATCTTTCGTGAAGAACGAAAGGCTTACGGCGTGCTGAACAGTTTCCGCAATGCATTACGCGGCTTCCTTGCTTGGGTGGTTGGCGGTCTCATCATTCTGGCGATGGCCGTGGTCGGGGTGCCTGCCCTTGATAACTTCGGCAGCGGTGCTGCATTGACCGTCGGAAAGACCGAGTATTCGGGCCGTGAGTTCGAGCTCGAGGTCAGGAGCCGTGTTCAGCAAGCCCAGGCGCAGAACCCTAATGTGACGCGGGATCAACTGATCTCTTCTGGACTTTCGCAGGAAGTTTTGCGGATCCTCACGTTGCGCGGTATGCTGAGTAATGCGGCCAGCGAACTTGGCCTTGCGGCGCCGAGCGATGTCGTTCGAATGTATATTGAGAATATTGATCAGTTGAAGGATCCTGAAACGGGCCGGTTCAACGCGCAGCTCTTGTCGCTCGCTCTGCAGCAGCAGGGTCTCTCCCTTGAAGCTTTCGGTGATCTTGTCGCTGAGGATCTCAAGCGGGCACAGCTGACGAATGCTCTCGGCAGCCCAGCGACGGCCCCACAAGACATGACCCGCCTTCTTCTTCTCAATGAGTTTGAAGAGCGGACGATCAAGGTTGCTGAGCTCACGAGACCAGAGCCCGAGGCGCCTACGGATGAAGACATCCAAGCCTATTACCAAGCCAATAGCAGCTTGTTTCTCTCTCCAGAGTATCGAACCTTCACCGTCCTGACGATTGGACCGGAGGATGTCGCAGAGGATATTGAGATCAGCGAAGACGAGGTGCGTCAGCTTTATGACGCGCGGGTCGGTGCGACAGAGGCTGCCGAGACACGAAACTACCGCCAGGTCACTCTGACAGCTGACGACGCGAAGGCTGCCGCGAGCCAGGCTGTCACGGAAGGCGGCGGGTTCGACGCCATCGTGGAAGCGACAGGGGCGGCTGTGACAGCTCTCGAGGAACGGGCGCGCGACAGCTTCATCGATGAAGACCTCGGCGAAGCTGTGTTCGCAAGCGAGGCGAATGCATTGGTCGGACCGATTTCAACGCCATTCGGTGATCTCTATGCTGAGGTCACGGCGATCAATTCAACCGACGTTGAAAGCTTCGAGGACCTCAAGGAAGAGCTTGAAGCGGAACTCTTGGCTGAGATCGCCGATGAGCAAGTCATTGCGCTGGTCGAGAGTGTTGAGATTGCGCGGGATGAGGGCGCCACGCTCGCCGAAGCTGCTGCCTCGCTCAGCCTGGAAGCCCGCACGGTGGGGCCGATCGATCGTGAGCTCTTTACCCGGAATGGTTCGATCGCCTCAATCAATCGCATCTTGGCTGCCGAGGGCGGTCGTCTTGAAGAAGGCGAAGAGAGCGCGAGCATCCGTCTCTCCGACGGTTACGGCTTCGTCACTGTCGAGCAAATCATCGCGCCAGCACCATTGGCGGTGTCGGAAGTGGAGTCGGACATCCGTGCTGCGCTTGAGGTGGAGCGGGCTGAGGATGCATCGACGGAATTGGGTGTCCAGTTTGCTGCCCAAGAGGCGTCGGGACTGAGTTTTGATGCTGCTGCTGCTGCCCTGGGCGGCGAGGTGAGGACAGAAGTTCTGTCCCGTGATAATCAGAGCGACATTCCCAATGGTGTGGTGAGTGAGATTTTGACGCTTGCTGTCGGTCAGACGAGCACGATCCCAGGACCTGGCGAGACGATCTATGCCGTCCGTGTTGAGAATGTGCGCTATGCTGACGCGACGGAGGCGATGGCAGTACTGCCGATCGTGAACAATCAGTTTAGTGATCAACTTTCAAGTGAGCTCTACCAATCCTATATCTTGGCTTTGGAAGCTGAGACGGAGGTGCGCCAGAATGACCGTGTGATCGCTCGGTCCTTGGGCCTCACCGAGTGACCTCGGACGGTTTTGATAGCCTGCAACCGGCCTTTGCAGCTTTCAAAGACGGCTACGAGTCGGGGGAACCGCAGCTTCTTTACCGCCGATTTGTCGGCGATCTGGAGACGCCGCTTTCCGCGTATCTGAAGCTCACCGGTGACGCGAAGGGATCGTTCCTTCTTGAGTCGGTGGAGGGCGGCGAGCAGCTTGGCCGTTATTCAACGATTGGTCTTGATCCTGACCTCATTTGGCAGTGCAAGGACCAAAAAGCTGTCCTGATGACGCCCGGCGGCGAGGTCCTTGAAGAGGGCGATGATGCACTTGGCGCGCTTCGTAAGATCGTCGCGCAGTCGCGGGTCGCCACACCTGATTCGGTCCAGCAGGACTTGCCGCCGATGGCGTCGGGCCTTTTTGGCTACTTCGCCTACGACTTTATTCGTTACGTCGAGCACCTACCCAATGCCCAGGATGATCACCTGAATCTGCCTGATGCCTATCTGATCCGGCCGCAGGTGATGGCGACCTTTGATAGCGTCAAGCGCGAGGTGGTGCTGGTCACCACGGCACGGCCCGAGCATGGTCAGTCATCGGAGGAAGCGTATAAGGCAGCTGATGAACGGCTGAATGGCCTGATTGATCGTTTGCGTGAGCCGCTCAACGTCCCCGTGTCACCGCCATGCCCGGCGCCATCTTTTGAGTCCAATATGGGCAGCCAAGAGTATCTTGGTGCGGTGGAGCAGGCGAAGGAATACATTCGGGCGGGGGAAATCTTCCAGGTCGTCCTCAGCCAGCGCTACAGTTCGCCCTATGAAGGCAAGGCGCTGGATGCCTATCGGCAGCTCCGGCGGATCAATCCGTCTCCGTTTCTTTTCTACCTCAACTTTGAGCCCGCAACCTTCTTGGGTGCGAGCCCTGAAATCCTCGTGCGTGTGCGCAATGGTGAGGTCACGATCAGGCCTATTGCGGGCACGCGGCCGCGCGGTGCAACGCCGGAAGAGGATGCGGCGCTGGAAGTCGAGCTCTTGGCCGACGAAAAAGAGCGCGCCGAGCACCTCATGCTTCTCGATCTCGGACGGAACGATGTCGGCCGAAGCGCCGAGCCCGGAACAGTCCGGCCGACCGCGACATTCACCATCGAGCGGTTCAGCCACGTGATGCACATCACATCGAATGTGGTGGGCCAGCTACGGGAAGGTCTCACGCCGCTTGACGCGATGCTCAATGGCTTTCCTGCGGGTACGCTGACCGGCGCGCCCAAGATCCGGGCGATGGAAATCATCGATGAGCTCGAAGTCTCCGCACGCGGAGTCTATGGCGGCGCGATCGGCTATTTCGGTGCCGATGGCGAGTTTGATAGCTGCATCGGCCTGCGCATGGCTGTCGTCAAAGACGGCGAAGCCCATATCCAGGCCGGCGCTGGGATCGTCTATGACAGCGATCCGCAGGCAGAGTTTGACGAGTGCGAAGCCAAAAGCCGCGCCATCAAAGAGGCGTTCATCCGCGCTTCAAAGGGCGGATGAGGCTGCATCTATAGCAGGTTGGCGCTGGTCTCGTCGCGGTGCTTTTTGAGGTAGCGCATAAAGGGCGTGCCGCCTGTGCCGACCTCATTGTCATTACCGGCCGATGTTTTGCCCTGCTTGTTGATATAGCTTGCCGCGTATTCGAGGTGCTTGGTTCGGAAGTCGGCGACGGCCTGAACATTCGCGTTGTAGGCATCCTTGAGGCCTTGGTAGTCCGCCTTTTGCGTAAATGCGCGAAGCCTGCTGGTAACGCGCACGTCATCGATGAACTGTCTGTGTCCAACTGGACGATAAGCGTGGAGCTGGTCGAGAAATGCTTTCAGAGGGTCCGCGGCGTGGCCAATGCCGAGCAGCGCATCCATGCTTGGTACGATGGATGATTGTGATCCCGTCTGACCACGGAAGGCTTGACCCTTCGAGCCATAGCGCTCCACGCCTTCATAGATCACGCCGCCCGGGAGGGCGGGATTGTCTTTCCAGCCGTGGATGTAAGGGCGCACACGTTCGAAATAGATATAGGGGTCACAGCGCTCCGGCATCCGATCAAAGATAGCTTTAAGCTTTTGCCAAGTCTCGGCGGTCTGCTCGAGGAGGCTTTGAGCTGTTTGCACGTCTTGGTTTTGAGCGGCCTCAACGATGGGTGCCATCTTGGAAAGGATCGCACCGGCCTCGGCTTCGATCGCCACATGGACGAGCACGAACCAAGCCTCATCAAGGCCCCCGAGGAAGTTCTGCAGCATCGAGATGTTGGAGAGATCCAGCGGCTTGCTCGGATCAACCAGCGCCCAGTTGTCGAGCACATAGGAGCTATAGGTCAGGAGGGGCTGCTGACCCAGGCGGTCGGCAATCGCGACCATCGGCCTTGCAAGCTCTGGGGGCAGACGATCAGCAGGTTCCTGCTCACCCCAGATGTAAGCCTGGATCATGAAGGCATAATGGACCGTGGCCATGCGAAGCTCGGCATTGCTGAGTTCGCTGACATTTTCCGCATGCGAAGCGTCAGGAAGGTGGCGTGAGAGGAAGGTGCGCACTTGGCCAGAAGGCAGCATACGTGGCAGCTCCAACGCAACGGCGGCGGCTTCACCCAAAACACCCGGCAAGCTGATCCCGTCAGCGCTGTATCGACAGAGAAACCCTCTCTCTGCTGACATGTCATAGCTCTCGAGAGCTTGGATTGCGGTTGTCTCTAGGGCTGTTGCGCTCATCGTACCTCTCCATGCGTTGTTCTTGCAAGAATACCCGAAGAAAGGTGGCATGTTCTTGCGAAATGGCTTGCGGTTCATGCCAAAGGGGAAATATAATTGTGTCATGGATGAAATGAGCGAAAGAATATTGCGTACCTTGGAGCGGGACGGCCGTATCAGCAATACGGAGCTTGCGAACACGGTAGGCCTCTCGGCATCGGCCTGCCTCCGCCGCGTGCAGGAGCTCGAACGCTCTGGCTTGATCAAAGGCTACCGCGCGGTCTTGGATCGCAAGCGCCTTGGCGCCGATGTCATCGTCTTTGTGATGGTGGGATTGTCAGCACAGCTCCGAAAAGACGCGGCTGCCTTTGAACGTGCGATGGAACAGGCTCCTGAAGTGCGCGAGTGCCACAACATCACAGGGTCTGTGGAGTACCTCTTACGCGTCGAGGTGGAAGGGCTCGATGCCTATAAGAGCTTCCATGCCGACACCCTGGGTGTGCTTCCGCAGGTCGCCAGCATCACGTCGCATATCAGTCTGGGCTCGTCCAAAGACTTAAGGGCGTAGGCTGATGATGAATCGTTCTTAGAACCGGAGCGAACGAAGGGGTTCGGGGTCTTCTCTTGTGGAAGGCTTGACGAACGAACTCACGCGCACGAGCCGCACCGTTTTGGCCTCATCGCTCTCGAGCCAAGTTTCCAAGGCGGAAAGCGTTGCGGCGTAGGGATGACCAATCAGAATCGCTTGTCCGTTGCGTTCAGCAATCCTGACGCCTAAACTCAGCTGGCGGAGCACCTCGCGTTCGCCGCCTCGACCTTTGTCGCCATCGATGAAGAGGGTCGCCTCAACAACGGTTGCGCCAACCATGGGCGCCACATCTGCGGAGACTGTGCGGGACGTGGTCCGGCTATCGAGAAAAAAGAGCTCTTCCTCGGCCAGTGTTTTGAGCACGGACCGCATGGCCCTCCTGTTGGCGGTCACGCGGCTGCCCATGTGGTTGTTGACACCGTTATAGCCCTCAAGCTTGGCAAGATTGGCGAGCGTTTGGGCGCGGACGCGGCTGTCCCGCCCAGGCTTCACCTGATCGGGTCCGGCGTCGAGATCACCAAAGGGCTGCATCGGAAGGTGGAGGAGAGTTTCGTGCTCCTCGTTCGCAGCATCGAGCATCGCTTGAGCGTCTTTGCCGTAAGGAAGGAACGAGAGCGTCAGCGGCGCGTCGATCGCCATCACGGAGCGGAACCGCGCCCAATCGAGGCCGAGATCGTCGATGACGATCGCCAGCTCAGGACGCTGGTCGTAAAGCGGTTCAAGACGGAGCGACGTCTGTCCCTGAGGCGTCTTGAGATCGCCAGCCAGTGCGGCTGAACACCAAACCGCAACCATGAGAATGAGCCGCGTTGCGCCGTCCGCTCCAAATGGTAAGCCGCGATGCTTCAGAAGAATGGCTCCTTCATGATCCTGGTCGTCGATAACTATGACAGCTTCACCTACAATCTGGTGCAGCTTCTCGCGCCCTTCGAGGAGGAGGTTCGGGTCATACGCAATGATGCGATGACCGCAGAAGACGCTGTCGCTCTACAGCCATCAGCGATCATTCTTTCCCCAGGGCCCTGCGACCCCGACCAAGCCGGCATCTGCTTGGACGTCGTGTCCCTCGCCAAAAAGGCGCTCGTCCCTCTTTTCGGTGTTTGCCTAGGGCATCAAGCCATCGCTCAAGCGCACGGAGCCACCATCACACGCGCGGGCATTCCGATGCATGGCAAAGTCAGCAAGGTGACGGTCAAGTCGGACCCGATCTTCGACAATATCGACAGCCCCTTCACCGCGACGCGCTATCATAGCCTCTCTGTGGAGCGAGCGAGCTTGCCCGATGACATCGAGATCCTGGCCATGGCGGATGACGACGGTGAGATCATGGCCCTCAAGATCCGAGGGCACCTTATGTATGGGGTGCAGTACCATCCCGAGAGTTACGCCAGCGAGGGAGGGGCGGTCATGCTTGATAACTTCCTCCGTATGGCGCGTGAAAAGAGAGCGGCATGAGCTTCCTTGAGATCTTGAACACAGCGATCAGCGGCGAAGCTCTGCGCCCCCGGGAGATGGAGGCTGCGCTCACCGCGATTTTTGAAGGTGACGTGCCCGATGAGCAGGCGGCTGCTTTGCTGACCGCCTTACGGGTACGAGGAGAGACCACTGAAGAGCTCTTGGCTGCGATCCGCTTTCTCAAAATTCGTTCCCTGACGATCAAAGCGCCGGAAGGCGCGATTGATTGCTGCGGCACCGGCGGTGACGGCATCAGCACCGTGAACATCTCGACCGCTGTCGCGATCGTGGCTGCTGGCGCGGGCGTGACGGTCGCCAAGCACGGTAGCCGGGCGGTGACGTCGAAGTCAGGATCATCTGAAGTCCTTTCAAAGCTCGGCGTGGACCTGACCGAAACCATCGATGTCCAAGAGCGACGCTTGGAAGAGGACGGCCTCGCCTTTCTTTTTGCGCCGAACCACCACCCGGTTTTGGCCAAAGTTGCGCCCTTGCGCGGTGCCCTCAAATTCCGAACACTGTTCAATATTCTCGGCCCCATGATGAACCCCGCGCAGGCGCGTAGGCAGCTCCTTGGCGTTTTTGATGGGCGCCTCGCGCCTCACTTTGCCGAGGTTCTTCGCGCCGAGGGGTCTCACCATGCGTGGATCGTCCACGGTGCAGGCGGCATGGATGAGCTATCGCTCGCGGGCGGCAATGAGGTCACGGAACTGAAAGACGGTGAGATCCGCTATTTTGTGGCGACCCCTGAGGATGCTGGTCTCACGCGTCGGGGAAATGACAGCCTTGTTGGTGGTTCGCCGGCTGAGAACGCCGCAGCTCTCAAGGCTGTTTTGAATGGTGAAGAGGGCGCTTATCGCGATGCTGTGCTTCTCAACACGGCCGCCTGTATGATTGTTGCGGGGAAAACGGACAATCTCAAAGATGGTGCAGCCTTGGCAGCGACATCGATCGATAGCGGCGCGGCCAAGGCCAAGCTGGCGCTTCTTG
>CAWUIJ010000062.1:0-15551 GCA_963922235.1 uncultured Parvularcula sp.
TCACCATGTCGGCGGAGAAGGACGGCATCACGGTTGAGGTCGCGATGTGGTGGAACGATAGCTACCACGAGAAGGTTCTTCTTTTCACGAACAACATTCCCCAGCGGGATGGTGGCACGCACCTCGCCGGTTTCCGCGCAGCGTTGACCCGTGTGGTGAACGGCTATGCGACGAGTTCGGGACTTTTGAAGCGTGAGAAGGTGAGCCTCTCCGGCGATGATGCGCGGGAAGGACTGACGGCGATCGTGTCTGTGAAAGTGCCTGATCCCAAATTCAGCTCGCAGACGAAAGACAAGCTTGTGTCCTCTGAGGTGCGGCCGGTCGTTGAAACCGTTGTCGGTCAAGAGCTTGGGACGTGGTTCGAAGAGCATCCTACCGACGCCAAGCGGCTCGTTGGTAAGGTGATCGAGGCAGCAGCGGCTCGCGAAGCAGCGCGAAAGGCGCGGGAGCTCACCCGCCGCAAAGGTGCACTGGATGTCTCGTCTCTGCCCGGAAAGCTCGCTGATTGTCAGGAGCGGGATCCTGCGAAGTCTGAAATCTTCCTCGTCGAGGGTGACTCCGCGGGCGGCTCCGCCAAGCAGGCGCGGAACCGCGAGAACCAAGCGATCCTCCCGCTGCGTGGTAAGATCCTCAATGTTGAGCGTGCACGATTTGACAAGATGCTATCGAGCCAAGAGGTCGGTACGCTGATCACGGCGCTTGGCACGGGTATCGGCCGCGATGATTTTGATGCGGACAAGCTCCGTTACCACAAGATTGTCATCATGACCGATGCTGACGTCGACGGCGCACATATCCGGACACTGCTGCTGACGTTTTTCTACCGTCAGATGCCGGAGCTTATTCGACGTGGGCATCTCTATATTGCGCAGCCACCACTCTATCGGGTCGAGAAATCGCGCTCGCAACGTTATCTGACAGATGAAAAGGCGCTCGCGGATTATCTCTATGCCGAGGGCGTGGACGGTGCTGTCCTCACCGACGCACAGGGCGAGCAGCGCATGGGTCGTGATCTCTCGGACCTTATTGAGAAAAGCCGCGCAGTGGCTCAGCGCGTTGAGGCCTTCCCGACATGGATCCGCCGCGATGTGCTGGTCCTCGCCGCTCTTGCCGGCGTGCTTGGCGCAGACGATCCCGCTCCTGAAGCGCTGGAAGCCTTGGCTGAGCGGCTTGATGCCATCAGCGAGGAGTACGAGCAGGGCTGGTCGGCGTCCTTTGATGATGGCGATATCGTGCTCGCGCGCGAAGTTCGCGGGGTGCGCGAGGCCTATGTTCTGAACCAAGACATTCGTTCGGGCGCGGATGCGCGTCGCCTGTCTGCGGATGCGGAAACGATCCGCGAGGCCTTCGCTGGCACGTCGACCCTCAAGCGCGGCGAGACGGAAACACTGGTCTACGGACCGCTCGACTTCCTTGAAGCCTTGCGAACGGCGGGCGGTAAAGGTGTGTCAATGCAGCGCTATAAGGGTCTTGGTGAGATGAACCCGGACCAGCTTTGGGAAACCACGCTTGACGCGAATGCGCGCCAGCTTCTTCAGGTGCAGATCGAAGAGGCGGACGAGGCTGACGAAACCTTCAGCAAGCTGATGGGTGACGTTGTTGAGCCGCGGAAGACCTTCATTCAAACCCGTGCGCTTGAGGCGGAGCTCGACCTCTAGCCTGTGTCAGGGGTCGCGGTCCTTCCAGACCGGTTTCAGGACTGGTTCGATGGCCGCGGCTGGCACTTACGCGATCATCAGCGTGCGGTGCTCGAGGCGGGCCTGGCTGGTCAGTCGGCCCTTCTGATTGCGCCGACGGGCGGCGGGAAAACACTCGCTGGCTTTTTGCCCAGTCTTGTTGAGCTTTCAGCAGCGCCGAAGAACGAGCGGACGCTGCATACGCTCTATATATCACCGCTCAAGGCCTTGGCTGTTGATATTGCGCGCAATCTGATGACGCCGGTGGAGGATATGAGCCTCCCGATCGTCATTGAAAGCCGCACGGGTGATACCAAATCGTCCGTGCGCCAGCGTCAACGTAACACGCCGCCTGACATCCTCCTGACGACCCCAGAGCAGGTCTCACTGCTCCTGGCGCATCCTTCCGCCAGTGAATTGTTTTCGGGACTTCGCTGCGTGGTGCTCGATGAACTGCATGCGCTAAAGGGGTCAAAGCGCGGTGATCTCTTGTCTCTCGCTTTGGCCCGCCTTTGGACCTTGGCGCCGGGTATGCGGACGGTTGGACTCTCGGCGACGGTCGACGATCCTGAGCCATTGCGGCGTTATCTTGTGCCGCAGCACCAGGGCGATGACGGCCTAGCCAAGCTCGTCATGGCGAAAGGTGGTGTGAAGCCCTCGGTCGATGTCTTCACGCCAGGTGAAAACATTCCGTGGTCGGGTCATTCAGGGCGCCATTCCTTTGAAGCGATCTATGAGGCGATCAAGGAGCACACGACAACGCTCGTCTTCACCAACACCAGAAGTCAGGCGGAGGTCTGTTTCCAAGAGCTTTGGCGGATGAATGAGGATGCGCTGCCCATCGCGCTTCACCACGGCAGCCTTGAGCGTGAGCAGCGGCTTCGGGTCGAAGAGGCGATGACCGCCGGCACGTTGAAGGCCGTTGTCTGCACCGCGACCCTCGATATGGGGATTGATTGGGGAGCGGTGGATCTTTGCATTTGTCTCGGTGCACCGAAGGGCGCGGCGCGGCTGGTGCAGAGGATTGGCCGTTCCAACCACCGCATGGATGAGCCCTCAGCGGCGATCCTTGTGCCCGCCAATCGGTTCGAGGTGCTCGAATGCGTGGCGGCAAAAGAGGCCGTGGATCAAGGGCTTCTTGATGGTGACCCCTATCAAGGCGGAGCGCTGGATGTGCTCTGCCAGCATATCTGGGGGATGGCAGCGGCCGAACCGTTTCGCCCTGATCGCCTGTTTGAAGAGGTGAGAAGTGCCGCTCCCTATGCAGAACTCAGCCGCGAGCAATTTGACGAGGCGCTCGAGTTCGTTGCGACAGGCGGTTACGCCATGCGGGCCTATGACCGGTTCCGGCGGATTGTTCCTATGCCGGATGGCCGTATGCGGATTAGAGATGCGCGCACGGCGCAACTCTATCGCATGAATTCAGGCACGATCATTGATCTTCCCACTTACAATGTTCGGCTTGGCCGAATGAAACGGAGGGATGGTCGTGCGGGCGCACCACGGGGAGGGCGTAAGCTCGGGACGATCGAAGAGTTCTTTCTGAGCCAGCTGGCACCGGGCGACACCTTCATTTTCGCCGGCGAAGTGCTCCGCCTGGAAGGTGTTCAGGATATGGACGTCTACGTCACCAGGGCGGCGGGTGAAGAGGTGAAGATCCCGACTTGGGTCGGGGCGAAGTTTCCTCTCTCAAGTTTTTTGGCTGGCCGCGTCCGGACGATGGTCAATGATCCGGAGGCCTGGGGCAGCCTACCCGAGCCTGTTCGTGAGTGGCTCGCCTTACAACAGCAGAAGTCCTACCTTCCGAGGCCAGAGGAGCTTCTGATTGAGACATTCCCGCGGTCCGGCAAGTTTCACCTCGTCTGTTACCCCTTTGAAGGAAGGCTCGCGCACCAGTCGCTCGGCACCTTGGTCACGCGTCGGCTTGAGCGTCTGGGACTTCAGCCTCTTGGGTTTTGTCCGACGGAGTATGCTCTTTCGGTCTGGATGCGGAAGGACCCTAGCGGTGTCGACATGGACTCGCTGTTTGAGGAGGACCTCCTTGGTGATGATCTCGATCTCTGGTTGGCTGATGCCCAGCTGATGAAACGAACGTTCCGGAACTGCGCCATGATCGCGGGCATGATCGAGAAGAACCATCCGGGGCAGGAGAAGTCGGGGCGACAGGTGAGTTTTTCCGCTGGCCTCATTTACGATGTGCTGCGTGATCATCAGCCGGATCACATTCTGATGAAAGCAGCATGGAATGATGCCGCCGCAGGGTTTCTTGATCTTGGCCGTCTCTCGGACCTTCTTGCGCGGGTCCGTGGCCACCTCGTGCATCGCCAGCTGGACCGCGTGTCCCCCTTGGCTGTCCCCGTCATGATGGAGTGGGGCCGCGAAAGTGTGCCAGGCGGGGCGAACGAAGCCATTCTTGAAGAACTCGAAAGTGAACTCCTCGCGGAGATGCAGTCTTCCTGAGAGTCTTGCTCTCCTGGTTCACATTTTGCATTGCAGGTCCCAAGTTAAGGTTTTGGTGACCCTGGGGGACCCGATAGATGCGTCTAACTGCTTTGTTTTTAGCCACTTTTGCGCTGGCGGCCTGTGCGTCCAATGCACCGCCGGTGCCTGAGACAGGCGCGTTCAGCGTGAAATACGTGATGATTGATGGCGATTATTACGCCCGTATCGACAAGGTTGGCGTCAACCGGGTTCTTGTGAAGAGCCAGGAAAACCATCCCAATCGCCGCAGCTTTAAGCGTACGGATTGGGAGAATTACGCCAACACATTGTTCCCGCAGGACGAGATCAACTTCAATGCGCTGCGGCAACTGCGCGGATCGAACCTGGTTCCTGTCGGCTTGGCTTCGCCCACGCCAAGCTCTGTGCCGCCTTGTGACGAAACGACAGCACCGTCCTTCGCAAAAGAGCAGTCACGGATCATCCGCCGTGCACCGCGTAGCCAGCCTGGCGACACCATCACCATGGTGAGCACGTGTTACCTTCATAAGGGCCTCACCGCGAGCCAGTATGCAGGCATCCACCAACGTCCGAACCCTTATCGGTTCCCCACACGCTATGAGGTCGTTGTGGACCTCGACCGGAATGGGACACCTGAGCAGCGCAATGTGCGCATCAGGAATATTTCAAAGGCGAAGGTTGAAGAGTTCCTCCGTAACGAGACGATCCTCCCTCGCGATGAGGTGACGTCACTGATGATGGGCCTCGACCGGCTCTAAATGCCTGATCGATTCGTTTTTTACCGCGTTCTGCCTTGCACGGCGGAGCGCGGTTTTTCTTGATTGGCCGTGTAAAGATGGTGGGCTGCGGTAGGGTCAACCATCGACGCACCTTTCTTAGACTTCATGTCATTGTATTCACGTCCTTTATGAGAATTCGGACAGCTTGCTGAATAAGGCCATTTGGTCGCAATCGGACCCCTCGTCAGCCTACATTTGTGGTCTACGTCTCCTCCTGCCTATCCTGGCAGACACGGAGACAATCTGATGAAGACCCTCACTTTGGCAGCGGCTACACTGGCCGCGGCAGCAATGACGCTTACCCCGGCTTACGCTGACCATCACAAACCCCATGGCATGCATGCAGAAGCACCGACCATTGTTGGTGTTGCTGCGGGTAATGACGATTTCTCGACTCTCGTCGCGGCTGTCAAAGCTGCTGATCTGGTCGAGACTCTCAGTGGCGATGGTCCGTTTACAGTGTTTGCACCGGTCAACGATGCGTTTGCTGCGCTTCCGCACGGGACTGTCGAGATGCTGCTTGACGACGAGAACAAGCCGGCCCTTCAAACAGTCCTGACTTATCACGTGGTGTCGGGCAAAGTGAAAGCTGCCGATCTTGTGGCGCTTATTCGTGAAAACGGCGGTGAAGCGACGGTTGAGACAGTGGCGGGCGTGACCCTTACCGCCGCTATCGTCGACGGCGATGTGACGCTGACGGATCAAGCCGGCAATGCGATCAAAGTGCTGGCGACGGACGTGCCGGCATCAAACGGTGTCATCCACGTGATCGGCGGCGTGCTGCTGCCGACAGCGAACTGAGACTAGCTGCCGTTGCCCGTAACCTCTTCGCTCAGAGCGGTGAGGTTGCGGGTGATGGCCTCAAGCCGGGGCGCCTGCTCAGCCGCGACGACTGGAAAAGCTCGGCCAATCGAGGCCGGTGAGCTAACCGCGAGGTGCGTGACCCCTTCCGCATCGTCGTAGACAGCGGCGCGCAGGGGCAGTTCTGCAGCCATCATCGGTTCCGTGACCATCAGAGGTGTGCCCAACTGAGCGGCGCCGAAGATCACGACGGTTGCGGCGGGCATCTCTAGGTCGAAGGCAGCAGCACCCGCTTGGTGATCCACCGTGGCGAAGACCGTGAGATCGCGGCGATCGATGGCCTGAAGAAGGCGGTTGAGCGTGGTGTCGTGGTCGAACTGACTGGCCGTCACGCTGTAGCGACCCTGATCAACCGGTGACTGTTGAAGGTCGAAAGCAGGTTCGATCGGGTCGGCCGCCACAGGATCAGCGCACGCAGCCATCACGGCGGCGCCCAGAGCCATCATGGTCAAAGTCACAACACGGTTCATCAACGGCCCCTCAGTCGTTTGCCAACGATCTCGCTGCTACTCTTTCGTCGCGCAAGGCCTCCAATTGGTCACGAACTGCCATCGCGGCAAGGTATCCGCGTTCTTCAATTTCAGCATGTTGGTGAAAAGCGGCTGGGGAGAGATCGCCAAGATCCGGTGTGATCCTGACATTGGCGACATCGATCTGCGCACGGGCTTTGGCGAGATGGCCTTGAACAATATCCAAGGTGGCTGCTGCGGTTTCGAACAGGTGCGGCTTCGCCTGCGACTTGGCCTTCGCCATCGCGATCTCTCGCTCCACGTAATCGCGGGTATCCCTGAGGAGATTGACCACAGCATCGGGAAGGGGGCTGGCGTTTGGCAGCGATGCCTTAGGCTCGACGAGGGTGATCTCTCGGGTATCAGGCCGATCGAACCGCGTGAGCGTGGCAGCTGAGGTGTTGAGATCCACGGCAATCACACGGTTAGCGCCGAGGGCTTGCGCGAGGCTGACCGGCACCGGATTCGACGTGGCACCATCCACCATCCAACGCTCCTCGCCATCGAGGATCACCGGCGCGGCTTGGAGAACCATAGGGATCGACGCCGATGCGCGCGCGGCGTCGAGGACCGAGCCCTGCGTGAGCCACATCTCTTGGCCCGTCGCGAGATCCGTAGCGACGGCACCCCACGGCTTGTCGAGGTCCTCGATGTTCTTGTCGGCGTAGCGGAAAGTATCGAGCGCCCGATCGGGATTGATGAAGCCGCCTGCTCCTAGTCGGATGGCAAATTGGCTCAAAGCACCAATCGGCCCGATTTCTCGGCCCCAGGCGAGAAACTCCTCCCACACATCCAATCGGCGCGCGGCTGAGACCAAGGCGCCAGCTGAACAGCCCGCCTCGATATCAACCACAATTCCAAGCTCTTCAAAGGCGCGAAGCACACCAACATGGGCCCAACCCCGGGCGCCACCTGACCCCCACGCCATGCCAAGTTTTATCTGCGGTTCAGTCATCGGATCCTAACGTGAGTTAAAAGCATAAGATTTTAGCAACGAATCTTAATCTAGGAGTAACGCTGGACTGCGACTCAGAACAGGTGAGGATTCCGGGAAAAGATCCCGGCCGCTGTTCTTGGCAGAAGCCATCACGTGCAGTGCGTCGGCCCCGGCCTAAAGCGAGGATATCATGGCAGAAGCCGCGAACCGCTCACCATTCAAGCTCCCCAAGGGAGTTCGGCGGGCCACCTTGAAACCGCAGCCCAAGGGCCACGCGGGTAACGGCAAGGATCTCAAAAGCGCGATGCAGTTCGCGCCTGAGCCCGATGAAGCCGAGGCCGATCGCGATTTCGATGCGATCCTCCAAGACGTTCTGAAGTCAGACAAAGGCGCGTCGAAAAGCCAGCTGTCGACCAAGGATCACAAAGATGCGGCCGAGCTCGCCAAACGGCTGGCTGACCGTGTGTTGAAAGCCCGCGGAGAAAGCGCCGAGGCGGCCGATGAAGATCTCGCTGAGCCAGCGGACATCCAGCAGCTGATCGAGGCGCGCGAGGCGATGGCCGAAGCTGCGCCGAAGCGCCCTGATTTCAAGCAGCCTACAGAAGAACCTGCTCCTGCCCCTGCGACCGAACTGAAGGCGCCTGAAACCTCCCCCGAGCCACAGGCAAAAGCGCCTGAACCTGCTCCTGCCAAGGAGGAGCCTGAAGACGTTTCGCCTTTCGCCAAAGCGCTTGCCGATGTGCAGGCCACGGCGCCGGAAGCTAAGCCAGACGATCTGTGGGCCGATGATGACGAAGACGACGATGCTGCTAGCGGTATCGTCTTCAAAGCCTCGCCCGAGGCCAAACGGGAGCCTGCGAAGGGCAAAGCCAAACGCCAAAAAAAGAAGGCCGAGGCCAAGCCCAAAGCGGAGAAAACGAAGCGCCGCCTTTGGGGTAAGGACAAACCTGCCGAGGAGGCTGCTCCGGAACCCGCGCCTGAGCCCCGTGTCGAACCGAAAATTCCAGAGCTAGCAGCGAGTGCTCCGGCGGCGGAGATCGATGATCAAGACCCCTTCCTCAAACGTCTCCTTGCGGACATCCCCCTTGAAGGAGATGTGGAGTCCGAAGAGCACCTTAAGACAAAGGATCAGCCGTCCACGGACTTTGGTTCTGGTGATGGAACCGGGATGTCGTTCTCAGCGCCGCCGCGTCTGGTGGCTGCTAAACCGGTTGAAAACCCGCGTTTCCAGAAGCTTACAGAGTTTTTGACGCCTCTTGCCATGTGGCTCTCGATGGCCATGATGATCGCTTCGTTGGTTTATGGAGCATGGGCTGGAGGCGTTGATGTCGTTGTGGCCTCGCTCTTTGGTGGTGGCCTTCTGACATTTGGCAGCATCCTGATCTTAGCAGGCGCAGCCAAGGCCTATTCGCCGATCCTGCTGACAAGCTTCCTGTGGAAACGCCTCCGGAAGAACAAAGCCAATGCGGCTGTTCTTGCAGGAAGTGAGATCCTGAACACGCTCGGTCTCGCTGAAGCGATCATTGACGCCGATGCTGATGCCCGCCTTGTGACCACACGCGACGGTGTCGTTGTTTATGCGAATGATGCCTATGTGAATGTCGCGGAAGAGGCAGGGATCAAGGGCTCAACGGGCTTGCCGCCGCGGATTGACCGGTTGTTTGGTCAGTCGGGTACGGAGAGCTCCAAAATGTTCCGCTTGGCGAAGGCTTGCCGGAGCGGCACTGTGGCGGAAGAGATCCTGACCCAGACAATGGGGGCGGCTGGTCAAGCTGCAAAAGGCGAGCTTCCCTTGCGCCGGTTCAACGTCTTTGTCCGGCCGATGCGCCCAGCAGGCGACGGTGAGATTTATGCGGCCTGGCGTCTTCATGAGCTACCGGTCGATCGTCAGCAAGACAGTCTGAAGTCGGCCTATTTCAACCTCCCGCGGGCCGTCGTGGCGCTTGAGCGTTCCGGTGCCGTTGCTTGGATGAATATCAAAGCGGCCGAGCTCTTTGGCACCAAACCTGGCCATACACTGGCTCTGAGTGATGTGGTGATGGGTGAGGTCAAACCGATCATCTCGCACCTGTGGGAGTCCGATGGCGAAGAGTATGAGGCGCGCATTCGCGATCGTTCGTCCGATCGTCCGGGCACGTCCCGCGATGTGATCCTGACGCCTTTCACCAAAGGCGGGCCGGGTGAGGGCTTTGTTTGCGTCGAAGTGATGGAGAAG
Organism: uncultured Parvularcula sp.; assembly: GCA_963922235.1. Lineage (GTDB taxonomy): Bacteria > Pseudomonadota > Alphaproteobacteria > Caulobacterales > Parvularculaceae > Parvularcula. The sequence goes on from CAWUIJ010000062.1 coordinate 9,438, forward strand.
GGCGCCCAAACCGCTGACGTGACTGGCATGCAGGCCGGCGCTGATTTGACGGAAGCGCCATTTGGTGTCGCGGTGCTCGAGGGTGATCCGTCAACGGATGGCAAGATCACCTATGCCAACAATCTCTTCAGTTCTTACTTCCCCGAGGCTTCGGACGGAGCACGCTTCTCAAGCGTTCTGAGCCCACAATCGATCAGTGAGCTCGCTGCAGCGATGCGGGCACGCCAGAGCCAAAAGCCTTTGACCAAGCCGATCGAGATCCGCGTGGGCGAGGGTGCCCAGGCGCATATCTTCAGGGTCTATGCGCGTCCTGTACGCCGCCGCCGCGGCGCCTATGGACCCAGGCAGACTGTTCTTTATGCGGTGGATATCACCTACCAGCGCCGCATGGAGGAAGACAGCGTTCAAGGTCAGAAGCTGCAGCAGATCGGACAAATTGCCGGTTCAGTCGCGCACGACTTCAACAACTTGCTGGTCGTGGTCATGGGTTCGACCGAGCTTCTGATGCGCAACCATCCGGTGGGCGATCCATCCTATCGCGATCTCGCGATGATCTATGAGACAGCGCAGCGGGCCCAGAACCTGACGCGCAATCTCTTGGCGTTCTCACGCAAGCAGACCCTGAAGCCTGAAGTCTGTTCGATGACGGAGCTTCTCAACGATTTCACGCCAGCGCTGAAGCGTTACGTGTCGGAGAAGGTTTCGCTTGAGGTCGTCCATGGCCGCAGCATTCCTCAGGTGAAGGCCGATAAGGGCCAAATCCACTTGGCCGTCATGAACCTCGCTGTGAACGCGCGGGACGCGATGTCAGGTGGCGGTTCCCTCCGTATCGAGACCAAGCATGTCACGGCGGATGAGATTGCCGAGTATGGCTATGAGGTCCTCGAAGAGGTCGATCACGTCCTCGTCGAAGTGGCCGATACAGGCGGCGGTGTTCCCTCAGAGCACGCAGACCACATCTTTGAGCCGTTCTACACCACCAAAGGCGAAGGTCAGGGAACCGGCCTTGGGCTTTCCACTGTGTCCGGAGCAATCGCCCAGATGGGCGGCCGTATCTTCCTTTACAACCGAAGCGGCGAAGGCGCGACTTTCCGCATCTTCTTGCCTGCGGTCAGTGCAGAAGAAGCCGAAGCGGCTGCAGAACGGAACGCGGCGAATGTCGTCAAGAACGACGAGTCCGCTGATCCGACTGGCAAGGGACGCATTCTGGTCGTCGAAGACGAGGACGGTGTCCGGAGCATCGTTGTCCGTGCCCTGTCGATGTGCGGTTACGAGATTGTCGAAGCCTCTGACGGTGATGAGGCCCTCGAGATTCTCGTCGATGATGACGACAAGTTCGACCTCGTCCTGACCGATATCATGATGCCCGAGATGGATGGCCCAACCTTGATCGAAGAGGCGGGCGAGAAGCTTCGCGGTGCGCAGGTCGTCTTTATGTCGGGCTACGCAGAAGCTGCCATGCGGGACAAACTCAACACAATTGAGGGCGCTCGCTACCTGCAGAAGCCCTTCACACTGACGACGGTCGCAGCGGTCGTCAAAGAGGCGCTGACGCGCTAAAGGCCTTTGCTCCTGGCGCGGCCGGAAAAGGTCGCGCAGGATACAAAGGATGAGTTCCATGCTCGATACCATCGAAGACGGCGTGCGCGCTGAGATGGAAGCCCTATGCCTCCGGGCGCGCGACGCCGCGCGAAGCCTCGCGGCTGCCTCGCCGGAGGCGAAAGATCATGCGCTGGTGTCAGCGGCCGCTGCTTTGCGCGCGCGGGCGCCGGAGCTGCTTACCGCCAATGCTGAGGATGTGGCGGGGGTCGAGGGTTCCGGGAAGAACGCGGCCTTTATCGACCGCCTCAAGCTGAACGAAGACCGTATCGAGGGCATGGCGCGTGCCTTGGAAGAGATGGCAGAGCTTCCGCATCCTGTGGGCCGGACCTTGTCGACGACTGAGCGGCCCAATGGCCTTGTGATCGACCGGATTGCGGTCCCGATTGGTGTGATCGGAATGATCTACGAGTCTCGCCCCAATGTGGGCTGCGATGCGGGTGGGCTTTGCCTCAAGTCGGGTAACGCCGTGATCCTGCGAGGCGGCTCTGAAAGTGCTCGGTCTACGGAGGTGATTGTCTCCTGTATGGCCGATGGTCTGCGCGCAGCGGGCTTACCCGAAACAGCCATCCAGAAGGTGCCCACCAACGACCGCGCTGCGGTGGCGGAGCTTTTGGGTGCCGTGGGGCTTGTCGATCTTGTTATTCCTCGCGGAGGGAAGGGCCTCGTCAGTCTGGTGCGTGACCAAGCGCGGGTGCCGACGCTTCTTCACCTTGATGGCAATTGTCATTCCTACGTGCACGGCGCAGCGGATCCTGAAAAGGCGGCGGCGATTATCAAGAATGCGAAACTCCGCCGAACCGGTGTCTGCGGGGCTGCGGAAAGCATTGTGATCGACCGCTCGGCGCTCGGGTTCCTTCCTAGCATCGTTGATGCGCTGGAAGGCTGTGAGGTGAGAGGAGACGCTGAAGCGCAAGCCGCCGATGGCCGGGTTCTTGCTGCTACAGAAGACGATTGGGGCACAGAGTACCTCGATAGCATCATCTCCGTGAAAGTGGTGGAGGGGCTCGATGAAGCTTTGGCCCATATTGCGCGCTACTCCTCCAATCATACGGATGCGATCATCACCGAGGACCAGGCCGCGGCAGACCGCTTCCTGACTGAGGTGGATAGCGCCATCGTTATGCACAATGCTTCTACCCAGTTCGCGGATGGTGGCGAGTTCGGTATGGGCGCAGAGATCGGCATTGCGACAGGCAGGATGCATGCCCGGGGTCCGGTCGGCCTTGAACAGCTGTGTACGTATAAATACACCGTGCGCGGTAGCGGACAGATTAGGCCCTAACCGATGACCATAGCGGCGCTTGTTTCCCTAGGCGGTTACTTCATCCTGATGCTGGCGATTGGTCTCTACGCCTATCGCAAGTCCACGGCCGATAGCGCTTCCTACCTCTTGGGCGGCCGGCAACTTGGCCCGGCTGTGGGGGCGCTCTCGGCTGGGGCGTCGGATATGTCAGGCTGGATTTTGCTGGGCCTGCCCGGCGCCGTTTATGTGGCTGGCCTGTCAAGCGCTTGGATTGCTATCGGCTTGATCGTTGGTGCGTTTTTCAACTACTTGCTCGTCGCACCGAGGCTTCGTGTCTACACGGAGCTTGCGGAGGACGCGATCACCATCCCCGACTATCTGGAGAAGCGTTTCGGCGACACCAGCCGCGCCCTGAGGATCCTCTCGGCGGTCGTGATCATCATTTTCTTCACGGTCTACACATCGTCGGGTGTGGTCGCTGGCGGAAAGCTCTTTGAGGCTTCGTTCGGGTTTGACTATCGGGTTGGGCTTTTTCTGACGGTTGGTGTGGTGATCGCTTACACTGTGTTCGGCGGATTTCTGGCGGTGTCGCTGACCGACTTCGTGCAGGGCAGCATCATGTTCGTGGCGCTGGTGATCGTTCCTTCGGTCACGATCATGATCCTGGGCGGGTGGGGCGCCACGGCGGGCATCCTCTCGACCGAGAACGCGGCACTCCTTGCGGTGCTCAAGGAGGCAACGCCCGAGGGCGGGGCGCAGGCCCTATCGTTCCTTGGTTTGATCTCTCTTCTCGCTTGGGGGCTGGGCTATTTCGGACAGCCGCATATCATCGTGCGGTTTATGGCTATCCGGTCGGTGAAGGACATTCCGACCGCGCGCCATATTGGTATGTCATGGATGATCATCACCGTGGCTGGAGCTGTCCTTACGGGCCTCGCGGGGCGAGCCTATGTGACGGCGAACCCTGAAGAGATCGCCGACTACCTCGATCAGTCAGGCCGCGGTGGATTGGCGTCATTTGATCCCGAGACTGTCTTTATCCTTCTGAGCCAAGTGCTTTTCCATCCCTTGGTGGCGGGTTTCCTGCTCGCCGCGATCTTGGCCGCGATCATGTCGACGATTTCGAGCCAGCTTCTGGTCTCATCAAGTTCGCTGACGGAGGATGTCTATCGCGTGTTTGTCAAGCGGTCCGCGACGCAGGAAGAGCTCGTTTTGGTGGGCCGCCTCTCGGTAATCGCTGTGTCCGCCATCGCTGTTGCGCTCGCCTTTGACCGATCGAGCAATATTTTGAGCCTCGTCTCCAATGCATGGTTTGGGTTCGGCTCTGCCTTCGGGCCTGTGATCTTGTTCAGCCTGTTCTTGCGCCGGATGACCAGTACAGGTGCGCTTGCGGGCATGCTGGTCGGGGCGGGCGTGGTTCTGATTTGGATCTATGCGCCGCAAACGCTTTTTGGTGATCTGCGGGCGGGACTGGCTGCGATCATCCCTGGCTTTGTACTTGCCACGGCAGCGATTTTTGGCGTCAGCGCAGTGACAGGGCCAGTGCCCCAGGCTCTGACTGATCGGCATGCAGACATGACGAGGCAGCTGGGCAAGAACTAAGACGCCCAAAAGCGCAAGTGCAAAAAGCAGTACACATTGCTGTCTTGCAACCGGGCTTCCGCCACTCGATCGGCCTATATCGACCCTAGCCCCTGGGGAGACTGCCGATATGGATAGTCACAGTTCCGAAGATCGCCCAACCATCTCGCTGCGTGCGCCTGGGATGGATTCTTTTCGTACGTTGCCTTCTCGTCCAGCTGGTTCGTCGGTGCACCGTTCGGGAAAGCGTCCGATGGCGGATGAGGTTGAGCGCTTGATCTCAAGAGGAACCTCAGACCAACCTGGCGTCGCGACGCTTCTCGGTATGTCGGTGGCGACCCTTCGTCGTCGCTTGTCAGCGGAGGGCACGAGTTATCGGGCACTGAAAACCCGTGTGTTATCAGCGAGAGCCAGCGATCTTCTGGCTACGGATACAGCTATGTCTGCGATTGCGAGCGAGCTGGGGTTCGCGGATGTGCGCAGCTTTTCGCGGGCTTTTAAGTCCTGGACCGGAGAGACGCCGCATGTGGCACGCCGCCGCTTGCAGGGTTAGCGCTTTCCGTATCGCCCCAACAAAAAGGGCCTGCCGACCAGCGGCAGACCCTTTTCACTGACCCTCAGCGGGTCGGTTTTATCTCGTCGAGAACCCAGCTCTTACGAGAACTGGTTCATCGTGTTGTCTTTGCCACCTGCTTTCAGGGCAGCATCGCCAGCAAAGTACTCTTTGTGATCATCGCCCATGTCCGAGCCGGCCATGTTCTGGTGCTTCACGCAGGCGATCTGCTGACGGATCTCTTCACGCTGAACGTTTTTGACGTAGCCGAGCATCGCCTCTTCACCGAAGTAGCGCTTCGCAAGGTTGTCCGTGGACAGCGCTGTTGTGTGATAGGTCGGCAGGGTGATGAGGTGGTGGAAGATACCAGCACGTTTTGAACCGTCACGTTGGAAGGTGCGAATTTTCTCGTCCGCTTCTTTAGCGAGGTCTGTCTCATCATACTCAACCGACATCAGCTTGTCGCGGTCATAGGCCGAGACGTCTTTGCCTGCTTCGGTCCAGGCATCGAAAACCTGCTGGCGGAAGTTCAGTGTCCAGTTGAACGAAGGCGAGTTGTTGTAAACCAGCTTCGCGTTCGGGATCACTTCGCGGATCTTGTCGACCATTGATGCGATTTGCTCAACGTGCGGCTTCTCGGTTTCGATCCAAAGAAGGTCAGCGCCGTTCTGCAGCGACGTGATGCAGTCGAGGACGCAGCGGTCGGCGCCTGTTCCTGGCTTGAACTGGAAGAGGTTCGATTGAAGACGCTTTGGACGCATCAGCTTGCCGTCACGCTTGATAACAACGTCTGACGGGTTGAGCTGGTCAGCAGTCACTTCTTCGCAGTCGATAAAGGCGTTGTACTGATCGCCAAGATCGCCCGGCTCGTTTGAGTATGCGATTTGTTTGGTCAGGCCGGCGCCGAGCGAGTCGGTCCGTGTGACGACGATACCGTCTTCGACACCCATTTCGAGGAACGCGTAGCGGCAAGCGCGAACTTTCGCGAGGAAGTCTTCGTGCGGAACGGTAACTTTACCATCTTGGTGGCCGCACTGTTTCTCGTCAGAGACTTGGTTCTCGATCTGAAGGGCGCAAGCACCGGCTTCAATCATCTTCTTTGCGAGAAGATAAGTGGCTTCTGCGTTACCAAAGC
>CAWUIJ010000063.1:0-15531 GCA_963922235.1 uncultured Parvularcula sp.
GAGCGCTTGATTGTGGATCAAGAGGTCCCCCGTTCGAACCGGGGAGGCGGTACCACTCTCTCCATTGTAGGGCCGAGCCACCGCCAAGCTGCTCGCGATCAAAATTCTGTCCAGTCGTCGTCTTGATCAGCTGGCTGCTCCGATGACAGCGTGACCAATTGCGGAACGGTTTTGGGGACGCTTGGTGGCGAGGCCGCATCGACCGGCTTCGCTTGGTGTGTATTGCCATCGTCTTTGCCCGTCACAAACCGGCCGACATTCTGCAGAAGGCTGGTCGAGGCCTGGGCCAGATTGTGGCTGGCTGCCGTCGATTGCTCGACCATCGCCGCGTTTTCTTGCGTCACCTCGTCCATCCGGTTCATGGCCGTGTTGACTTCTTGGAGGCTCACAGACTGTTCGTGTGCCGATGCAGCGATTTCATTGACCAGATCGCTGACCTCGGATGTGCTGGTCAGGATGGTGCGAAGAGCATCACCAGCCTTGCCGACCAGCTCCACGCCCTGCGCCACTTCATCCGTGCTTTGGCTGATCAGTGTCTTGATCTCTTTGGCGGCTTCGGATGAGCGAAGGGCTAGAGCGCGAACTTCTTGCGCGACAACCGCAAAGCCCCGTCCAGCCTCTCCTGCGCGCGCGGCTTCAACGCCGGCATTGAGGGCCAGGAGATTGGTCTGGAACGAGATGTCATCGATCACACTGATGATTTGGCCGATGGCTTGGGACGATGTCGCGATCCGATCCATGGCCGCCACGGCGTTGGTCACCGTGTCGCCGGACACCTCAGCGCTCGACGACATTTTCGACGCGGTCTCATTCGCTGCTGCCGCACCCTCGGCTGTCTGCCTGACCGTATGGGTGATTTGCTCAAGCGCTGCCGCTGTCTCTTCGAGCGACGCTGCTTGGCTCTCCGTCCTCTTGGAAAGACTATCTGCAGCCTGAGCGATCTTAGCGGAACCTGTGTCCACGGAGCCCGCAATCCGGTGGATCACGCCCAGCGCCTCGGAGAGCGCTGCGCTGGCGGCGTTGAAGTCCTGCCGCAGCTGTTCGTAGTCACCGGGGAACACGTCATTGATTTGGTGCTCGAGATTGCCGTCCCGCAAAAGGCCCAGGGCGTGCGCAAGAGCCCTTACCACGCGAGCTTGTTCATCGCTGATGCGTTGCTTTTCTTTTTCTGCGAGAGACAGTTTCGTTAGCGTATTGTTGAAATTCGTCTTGAGGCGGATATAATCCTCAGGAAACTCTGATTGAATTTGGAAGGCAAAGTTGCCTTCGGCAATACGGTCCAAGCCTTCTGCGAGGCCTTCGACGACTTTGCGTTGATCCATCTCTTGCTGGAGGCGTTTGGCTTCGTCCTGTTGACGTTTCAGTTCAGCCGTCGTCACGTCTGTTGCGAACTTGACGATCTTAAACACTTTACCCGTGCCATCAAAGATCGGTGTGTAAGCAGCCTGTAGCCAAACAGGGACCCCATTGTTCCCGACACGCTCAAACGTACCGGACTGCGGCTTCCCTTCGGCAAGAGCTTGCCAGAACTCAGTGTAAGACGGTTCAGATGAGGTTTTGCCCGGCATGAACATGCGGTGGTGGCGGCCTACAATATCCTTCTCATCGTAGCCGACGGTATCCAGGAAGTTTCCATTCACGCGTTGGATGATCCCTGTGGGATCGAATTCGATCACAGCCTGTGTCCGGTCCATGCCTTCAATCATACCAGCATGGGTGCGGGCGACCGTTGCGTCCGTCCATTCGAGTGTCGAGCCGACATAATCGCCCTTCTTGTCATAGACGGCCCCCACCGCAAGATTGATCCGGCGGTCACCGATCGAGATATCAGCGCTGTGCGGAAGATTGGACGGGTCTGCGAGGAGATTGCGGATGCGCGATGGATCCTTGTGAAAGTCATCGATGCATCGACCAAGCATGGTTTTCGGATCAAAGTTTGACCAGAATTCCTCAAACATCTCTCGGTTGTCCGTGAAGAGATCCATGGCAGAAGCGTTCAAGTGACGGATCACCAAATCACGATCGACCATCAACATAGCTACGGAAGCAGCTTCGAATGCAGAGGCTTTGAATGCGCCTTCAGTGGCTTCACGCTCCGCTTCGGTCACGTCTGTCGCGCATTTGACGACCTTTATCGGTAAGCCGTCCGTGTCAAGAACAGGGTTATAAGAGGCCTGGACCCAAATTTCGCGCCCTCCCTTTGCGAGGCGCTTGTACTTGCCCGTATCGAATTCGCCTCGCCCTAGCTTCTTCCAGAAGGTGAGGTATTCAGACGATTGCGCATAATCCTCTGGGCACAGCATGCTATGATGCGCGCCGATCAGTTCATCGCGCGTGTATCCCACAGTGCTGCAGAAGTTGTCGTTGCATTCGAGGATGTTACCTTGAAGGTCAAACGTGATTGTCGCTTGCGTATGATCAACTGCCTTAAGAATGGCATCTTGTTGAAGCGCTGACTGTTTGCCTTCGGTCACATCGAAGGCCGTCTTGATCACTTTGAAGACCTGTCCGGAGTCATCCTTGATCGGAATGTAGCTTGCACGAAGAAAGATATCGTTGTTGCTCTTATCCTGGCGACGGAAGAGGCCTGATTGCGTTTCGCCCCGTGCAAGGGCCTTCCAGAAAGAGCGGTACTCCTCACTGTTCGCATCGTCCTCCAGGACAAACATGCGGTGATGCCGCCCTTCAATCTCGTCCAGTCTGTAGCCTGTGGCGGTCAGGAAGTTCTCATTCGCGGCGGTGATGGTTCCATCAGGCGTAAACTCGATGATGGCTTGGTTGCTATCAATCGCGTCGATGATGGCGCCCTGCCTGTAGATTTCTGTGACATCAGTGATCGTCGCAATAAAGCCATCGGTCGCGCCGTCCTGACGTGTCGTGGACATCGAAACCTGGAACTTCCGGTCGCCGGCGTCGACTTCGACATGGTTGTTTGTGGTTGTTGCATCGGCAAGTGTCCGGAACTCCTGAGCGAGCATGGCCTGGCCATTGTCGATCGCGGTCGGCTGCACACCGGCCAATTGGACTGACAGATCAGGTTGCTCGAGGAGCAGCCGCCTCGCTTCGTCGTTGACGGACAAAAGAAGGCCTGCTTTATCAAAAACGAGGGACGCTGATCCGCTTGCTGTAAAAGCTGCTTCAATCTTTGTGCTGCGCGCGTTCTCGATCACCGAAGCTGTGATATCAATGGCAATCTTCAAGATGCGAGTCGGTTCACCCGCTTTGTTGCAAACAGGGCTGTACACGGCCTCGAGCCAGACAGTTTCGCCGGCTCGGTTGCGGCGGGCAAAGCGTCCTTGTTTCTGGGCGCCATTGGCGAGGTCCGTCCAAAACTCCTTGTATTCGTTGGACGACGCATAGGTTTCGTCACAGAACATCCGGTGATGCTGGCCTGTGACCTCTTCGATCCGGTAGTCAAAGCAAGAGAGGAAGATGCTGTTGGCCGAAAGCACGTTTCCTTTAAGGTCGAACTCAATCACCGCATGGCCACGATCCAGGGTTTGAATAAGGGCGTCGCTTGCGTCTTGTGCTTCTTCAAAGCGAGAGCGTTCGTTCGCCCACTGGACTTGGCGTTCGTCATCATCGGTTTGCATTTGAGCAACATCGTTGATGATTGCAGTGTACTGAGCGAGCAAAGGATCGCTTGCGCCTCCCTCGCCCTTGATGGCCTTGGACAGCGCTTCAAGCGTCTTGTTCTCGCGATCGATTTCCCGCCGGCGAGCATCGCTCAAGAGTGCATAAACCAAGATGGGCGGGAGGCATGCCACTGCGTAAAGAAGCGGCGATGCATTAACGAATGGAAGCGGCGCTAAGCCCAGCGCAGCGGTGAATGCTGCCGCCAAAAGGCGGTTCAAGGGTTTATTTTCCACGGATGAAGCCCTGCCCAATTTCGGAGAAGGTCTTAGCTCACTGATATTAGAGAACTGTGGGGAAACAATTTTTCTTTCGTCAGAACGAGGTAACCTCGCTCGACAACGTGGCCGTGTATCTATGCGGCGTAGCAACGCATGGTGCGTTTGGCTGTTAACACTATTTCCGACCAGGAAAGTCGGATTTAGACCTTCTTTTCACGGATTGAAGCCTTAACAATGGCTTGATCGTAAGTTTCGGAATGATGAACGCGCAAAACCACATTTGATTCGCGATTGATCAAACATCGGTACACACCTCATATCTCTTGGACAAAGAGCCGCTTACAGAATAAATATTAGATAGCGAGATGCCGCTCTACGGTTTGGTTGAATTTCGCGAGAGCACCTTCAAACCGTCCAAAGATCATCTCGTTATTGGCTCCTGACGCTGCCGTGGACTGGATGCTCTCGCCAATGACGAAGTCTTCGTCGAGGGTCGTGGTCGTGATGGCGTGATTGCGCGCCCAGTGCTCGGGGTCATCCGACGGAGGAGCGAGGGTTACAATGCGAAGCTCTGTTGCCCCGGCACTCAAAGGATTGGCGCGGATCCACACGACATGATCCTGCTGCACCAAAAGCTGAGAGCTAGGAAAAAGGTTATAGAGGATGTTCGCATGATCCCGAAGGCGCCAGGTCGCCCGGTCATCTGGATCGAGCGCCGCGAGGCTCGTGCGCGGTAGAACAGACCGCATATGATCCCCATACGTCCGGTAACTCGAGAGATTGTCTTCGAAATAGGGGCCGATCGTTGAGCGATGGGCAATCTTGAAATGGTAGGCTTCGACCCCGCCTTCTACCAAAATTTCCAATTCGCTTTGCGGATGCTCGTTTCTTCCGCTGCGGCCTCAAGCTTATCCATCCCAAGAGCATCGAGTTCGTCACGTATCGGAGCAAAAAAACGATCAATATCGAGATCGAATCCTGCGCGCGGGAAAATCCAAACAAAACCGAAGCGAACAGCGCTCGAAAGTTCGACAAGGCCGAGGCCGCGCTGCTCCGTATCGGGAAAGCCATCCTTGAAATGAGGTGCGCTCACGAGTTCACCTGAATTGGCATAGGTCCATGCATGATAGGGGCAGGAAAACCGCCTCTTACAACCAGAGTGGTCATCCACCAGTCGCGTTCCCCGATGCCGGCACGCATTGATAAAGGCGTGGACCTCGCCTTCCTGATCGCGGGTGAGCAAGAGTGGGATACCGGCGATTTCACTCCGTACAAAGTCACCAGGCTTTTTCAGCTCACTGATATGAGCAGCGGCGTGGGGTTGCTGAGCGAAGATTTTCCATCGCTCTTCGGCAAACCTCTTGTCATCCGTGTAGTGCTCGACCGGGTTTCTTCCGACCGTCTCATCAAGAAAGGCCGACTGCGCTGTTTTCAGGCCACGTAGCTCATCGATGAGCTCAAGTTCCAGTTCTCGTTCCACAGCGTTCTCCTCTGTCGGGCCACTTACCGGTCGGTAAGTGTCAAGCCTTCCGCGCACTCTTGCGCAGGTTCCATGACCCAAACGACGCGTGATCAATTGTTGGAAGCGGCCGCGGCTTTGTTCGCGGAACGCGGCTTTTATGGTGTCAGTATCGCGAATATCGCCGATGAAGTGGGCTTGACGAAACAGGCCTTGCTTCATCACTTCACAACGAAAGAGAAGCTCTACGGCGAGGTGCTGCAATCCATTTCGCGCGACTTTGAGCGTGTGCGGAATGAGGTCATGGCGGCGAGCAGTGATCCAGCCGATCAGCTTCTCCAGTTCTTGATGGCCAAGGTCAGCAAGACAGAGCATGACGCCATCCGTTCACGTCTCTTGATGCGGGAGCTGCTCGATAACAAAAGACGCGCCGACACGGCCTCTGTTTGGTATCTCAAGGCGTTTCTCGATGATCTTGTGGCGATGGTTCGCGCGCTGCCGGTCTGGCGCGATACGGTGGATGCAGAGGTTTTGGCAGCGATCTATCAGGCTCTTGGTGCCATCAACTACTATGCTGTGTCCGAGCCGACGCTGAGAGGCATCTTTGGTGATGCGCGCTATAAGGCGCTCGATAAAGTCTATGATGAGCGGCTTGAGTGGCTTATTCAGCGTGTACTGATAGATCCATCTGGATAAGGGCATCCCTTGCGCGGGTGCGGTAGTTTGGGTCGCTCATCGCTCGATTGCACCAAAGCTCAGCTTTTCTCGCATCCTGCTTCATACGTTCGCCCTTGGCGTAGATCTGGCAGAGCTCCCATTGGGCGCGGCTCTGACCGAGAACGACTTGGCCCTGCTCTGTGCATTGGATCGACGACGGTACGTTACGCACCGTGGGCTGATAAGAGCAAGGGATAGAGGTGGAGGTGGGAGATCCCGCTGCATGCAGCAGTTTCACCGCACGCGTATCGTCTCTCGCGAGACCCCGGCCGTACATGTAACGGAGAGCAAGGCGCACTTGTGCTGGTTTATCGCTGTTTCCCGCCAGTTGCCGGTCAACTGCTACCCAGTCTCGGTCTTCAATCTCGAGCGCGGACGTGAGAAAGGCCTCTTCGGTCTGGGGAGAGATCAACGGAAAAAGGCGCGTGCCGGCACCATGGGGGAGGGGTCCTTTAGCCGTCCATTCCATCTTTTCCTCAAGAGCGGGATCGACCCTGATGGGCCGTTCGCCACGCGTTAGCCAGTTATCAAGATCGTCAGTTTCCTTCGGTTGATCCTTGTTCGCACGAAAAGACTGGAGCCAGTCTTCGCGTTCACTTCGATCCGCAAGGAGCCAGCTCATAAGACCCAGCGCTGCTGGCTCGCCGCTGCGTGCAGCTGCTATGAGATAGGCCTTTTGCGTATCTTCCGAGAGGGGAGCGTTGAGCTGGCCGCCGACGGCTAAGGCCGCGATATAGAGCTGGGCTTGGGCATCCCCCCTCGCCGCCAGAGGCGCTAAGGTGGCTTCTGCTTCCGCCCACATTCCCTCGCGGTAGGCGCGAACACCCGCATCCGAGGGTGCGCTGGTTGAACAGCCCAAAAGACTGATCATCAACGCTAAAAACACTCCAAATTTGACCATGGTGCCAACTGTCCTGCGGCGAAGGCATAAAGGCTAAGCTGCTTCTTTGATCAGGTCAGCGGCTTTTTCCGCGATCATGATGGTCGGCGCATTGGTGTTGCCTGACACGAGCGTCGGCATGACGGAAGCATCCACCACGCGAAGGCCTGAGACACCTCGAACGCGGAGTTCAGGATCAACCACAGATCTTTCATCAGAACCCATACGGCACGTGCCGACAGGGTGATAAATCGTGTCAGAACGATTGCGAATATCTTCCTCGATTTCCTCATCCGTCGCATCGTGGGTGATGTAGACTTGCTCCGTCAGGATTTCGGCCATGGATGGTGCAGACATAATCCGTTGACTGATCCTGGCTGCTTTTCTGAGGCGAACGAGGTCGTCATATTCAGAAAGGAAATTCGGGTCGATGAGCGGTGCTTCTTCAGGGTTGGCGGAGTTGAGCCGCACTGTTCCTTTGCTTTGAGGGCGCAAAAGGCAGGCATGGCACGATACACCGAGGCCGAAATGCTTGTTCCGACCGTGGTCGTCCACAACCGCATTGACGAAGTGGAGTTGGATGTCGGTCTCTTCTTCCTCGGGGTTGGTACGAACAAAGCCGCCGACCTCGGCAAAATTGGTCGTAAGGATCCCTTCTCGCTTTGTCCGATAGTTGATCAGGGAGGGGATGAACGATAGTAAAAATGGCCAGTAAAAGCTGAACGTGTCTTTTGCCGTGGTTTTGTAAATACCGGTCCAGTCGAGATGGTCTTGAAGGTTCTCACCCACCTCGGGCGCGTCGACCAGCACATCGATCCCATGGCTTTTCAAGTGACTGGCTGGGCCGATCCCGGAGAGTTGAAGGATCTGTGCTGAACCAAAAACGCCCGCTGAAACAATAACCTCACGGCGTGCTGAAAACACCCGTTCTTTCTTTTTGACCCGGACCTTGACGCCTGTCGCATGATTGTCCGTGAAGAGAATACGGTCGGTATGGGCATCCGTGATGATGTACAGATTGGCGCGATCGCGAATATCGTGAAGGAAGGCAAACCCCGTGGAGCAGCGCTGCCCATCACGCTGGGTCAACTGGTAGGGGCCGAAACCGTCCTGTTTTTCGCCATTGAAGTCATTGTTCTGTGGAAGCTGCAGCTCTCGAGTGGCTTCCAAGAAGGCTTCACCGGCGCTGCTGCAATAACGAAGGTCGGACACGGACAAACGGCCTCCTGAGCCGTGATAGTTATCGCCTCCACGCGCATTGTCCTCGGACTTTTTGAAGTAAGGAAGGACATCCTCATAGGACCAGCCGGGGCATCCCGCATCGGCCCATCGGTCGTAATCGTAGTGTGATCCGCGAATATAGACCATCCCGTTGATGGAGCTTGATCCGCCTAAGGTCTTTCCGCGGGGTTGGTAGCAGACCCTGTTGTTCATGTGCTTTTGCGGAACCGTATCGAAGCTCCAATTGAGCTTGGGCGCGAGCTCCGGCATGAAGGCAAAACCTGACGGCATTTTGATCAGTGGGCTGGTATCTGGAGGCCCTGCTTCCAGCAAACAAACGCGTACGGAAGGGTCTTCTGTGAGGCGATTGGCCAGAACTGCACCAGCTGAGCCACCTCCCACAATGATATAGTCAAAGGTGTCTTCGGGCGATGCGGCAGTGGCGGTCATGGTCGTTGTTCCCGTCCAAATGGTTGATCGTTTTGCGCTATTAAATGCGCAAGCGACGGCGTCTGTCGAGGTTCATTCGCGTCTTGGGGGGGGCGGAGAGTCTGCTCAATTTTGTTGCACCGCACCCATAAAACCCAGCGTTGACGGGACCTTTTCGCTTCGATATTAATTAAGCGATTAAATGAAGAGCCGGAGACGCGCCGTTCCCCTCGGCGCCAACTCCGGCCGCTTTTTTCTGCTGGGCTCATGCATGAGAGCCAGTGACTTGGAGAGCGCTGATGGCTGTGATTGATGTTCCGCGTCCCGATTTTATGACCGACCCGGAGATTGAGATGTTCTCCGATGCGGCGGCTAAGTTTTTTGAACGCCACGCTCCCCGCGAACGGGTGGAGCAGTGGGAGGCCGAGGGGAAAGTTGAACCTGCGTTTTGGCGCGAAGCAGGTGAAGCGGGCCTATTGGGTGTTTCGGCACCCGCTGAGTTCGGCGGCCATGGCGGTGACTTCCGTCATGATGTCGTGGTCGTCGAGCAGCAGCACCACAAAAGCGTGGGCGGATTTGCTGCCAGCCTCCACAACACCATCATCATGCCGTATATCATCAATCACGGCACGGAAAAGCAAAAGCGTCGCTGGATTCCGAAACTGACGTCCGGCGAGTTTATCTCCGCCATTGCAATGAGTGAGCCAGATGCAGGCTCCGATCTCCAGGCGATCCGTACGACCGCAAAGAAAGACGGCAACGGGTACCGGATCAATGGATCCAAGACATGGATCTCCAACGGCCAGATCGCGAACCTGGTCGTCGTTGTGTGCAAGACGGACCCTGAACAAGGAGCGGCCGGGACATCGCTTCTTGTTCTGGAGACGGAGGAAGCAGAAGGTTTCACCCGCGGAAAAAACCTCGATAAGATTGGTCAGACCGCGCAGGACACGTCAGAGCTCTTCTTCGACAACGTCTTTGTGCCCGCCGATAACCTCCTTGGCGGAGAGGAAGGCCGCGGCTTTTATCAGCTAATGGGCGAGTTGCCGGGCGAGCGGGTGATCATCGCGGTTCAATCGATGTTGATGATCGAGCAAGCGCTCAACGAGACCGTGGCCTACACCAGTGAGCGCAAAGCCTTTGGTCGCCGAGTCCTCGATTTCCAAAACACACAGTTCAAACTCGCCGACCTGAAAGCGGAGGCGACAATCTGCCGGGTCTTCCTGAATGATTGCATCAAGCGGGTGCTGGAGGGCGGCTGCGACACGACAACCGCAGCGATTGCAAAGCTTTGGATCACTGAGCTGCAGGGGCGCTGTGTGGATCAGTGCCTGCAATTCCACGGCGGCGCCGGGTACATCAACGAGTATCCGATTGCGAAGATGTACCGCGATGCACGGGTGACTCGCATCTTTGGTGGATCAAGTGAGATCATGCGCTTACTGATTGCGCGTTCACTTTAGCCATCCCACCAAAACGGAGATCTTCCATGGGTGATTACGAATTTGTCAAAGTCGAGAAGGAGGGTCACCTCCTCATCGTCACGCTCAACCGGCCAGAGAATTACAACGCTCTCCACGGCCCTGCCCATAAAGAGCTCCACGAGATTTGGGACGCCTATGAGGCGGACAACGATCTCTGGGTGGCGATCGTCACCGGTGCGGGCGACAAAGCTTTCTGCAGCGGGAACGACCTCAAGGCGACCGCGATGGGCGGTGATATCAGCTCACCACCGAGCGGCTTTGGCGGTCTGACCTCACGCCTTGATCGCGAAAAGCCAATCATCGCAGCTGTCAACGGTGTCGCGATGGGCGGCGGTATGGAGATTGCTCTTTCGACGGATCTTATCGTCGCGGCCTCCAACGCGAAATTCGCCCTGCCTGAAGTGAAGGTGGGTCTCTTCGCGGCGGCCAGTGGTGTGCAGCGTCTGACACGGAACATTGGTCGCAAGATGGCGATGGAGATGATCCTGACCGGCCGTCACGTTCTGCCGGACGAGGCAAAAGAGCTTGGCATCGTCAACCGCGTTTCCTCGAAAGAAGGTTCCGGCGTCATGGAAGATGCGCGGGCGCTCGCCGAAGAAATCCTGGCTGTGTCACCATCGTCAGTTCGCGCGAGTAAGCGTGTGCTGAACGAATATGAGGCGATGGAGCCGCTGTCTCAATCCCTCGAAGCCACAGGCAAAGTGATGATGGAACTGATGCAGACCCAGGACTTCCAAGAGGGCGTCGGCGCCTTCGTCGCGAAACGCAAACCTGAGTGGAAGAACGCATAAGGAGCGATCATGCCCGAGGCGCTGATTATTGATGCCTGCCGCACCCCCCGCGGCATTGGTAAAGTGGGAAAAGGATCGCTCGCGCATCTGCACCCCCAGCGTCTCGGCGCAACTGTCCTGGCGGCTCTTCAAGAGCGCAATGATCTTGATACGGCGGACGTGGACGACATCATCTGGGGCACATCCACCCAGCGCGGAAAGCAAGGCAATGACCTTGGGCGGATGGCTGCCCTTGAGGCGGGTTATGACGTGCGGTCTTCAGGCGTCACGCTCGACCGGTTCTGCGGCTCCGGCATCACGGTGCTGAACATGGCTGCGGCGCAGATCATGTCCGGCATGGAGCAGGTCGTGGTCGCTGGCGGTACAGAGATGATGAGCCATACGGCCTCCATCGCTGTTCCTGGTGAGCCGCCCGTTCTTGACTCCGGGAACCTCACTCTGCGCGCAAAACATCCGCAATCGCATCAAGGCGTCTGCGCCGATGCGATTGCGACGCTGGAAGGCATCGACCGCGAGGCGGCGGACACCTTGGCGTTGGTGAGCCAGCAAAGGGCGGCGCGGGCGATGGAAGAGAGTCGCTTCGATAAGTCCCTTATTGCCGTGAAGAATGACGATGGATCCATCGCCTTGTCGCGCGATGAGTTTCCGCGCCCCTCGACCACCATGGAAGGCTTGGGGGCCCTACGTCCTTTCTTTGAGGCCTTTGTCGATGTTCCGATCGGCGAGGCAGGCGAGACATTTGGCTCGCAAATCACTGACGTCTATCCTCAGCTCAAAGACGGCATGAACCATATCCATCACGCAGGGAACTCGTCCGGTGTGGTGGATGGAGCCGCAGCTCTTCTTCTGACATCGGAAGAGTATGCCTCGAGCCACAATCTCACCCCGCGTGGGCGCGTGGTGGCGATGGCGAATAGGGGTGATTGCCCCACCTTGATGCTCAACGCGCCGGTTCCCTCCGCGCAGAAAGCGCTTCGGATTGCAGGTCTGACCGTCGATGATATCGACGTCTTCGAGATCAATGAGGCCTTCGCGGTCGTGGCGGAGAAATTCATCCGAGATCTGAAGCTCGACCGCGAGAAGGTGAACATCAATGGTGGCGCGATCGCGCTTGGCCATCCGATTGGCGCCACCGGCTCTATCCTGATTGGCACCGCGCTTGATGAGCTTGAACGCTCGGGTGGCCGCTATGCCTTGATCACCATGTGCGCCGCTGGCGGCATGGCACCAGCCGTGATCATCGAACGTCTTTAATCATCTCTAGACTGTAGGAATTACCATGGAACTCACTTCAGATCTTTCAGCGGTCATCACGGGGGGCGCATCGGGCCTCGGTGCGGCCACAGCGCGGCGCTTGGCCGAGCAGGGCGTTCGTGTGGCGCTTTTCGACCTCAATGAGGAAAAGGGCGAAGCGCTGGCCAAAGAGCTCGACGGCGTCTTCTGCCACGTCAACGTGACTTCGGACGAAAGCGTCGAAGCGGGGTTTGCCAAGGCGCGCGAGGCGATTGGCCAGGAGCGTATTCTCGTCAACTGCGCGGGCATTGGCAATGCCATCAAAACGGCGAGCCGGGACAAAAAGACTGGTGAGATCAATCACTTTCCTGCAGAATCGTTCAACTTCATTATCCAGATCAATTTGGTCGGCACCTTCCGCTGTATCGCCAAGTCAGCCGCTGGCATGATGACCCTCGACCCCGTCGACGGCGAGCGCGGCGCGATCGTCAACACGGCCTCGGTGGCTGCCGAGGACGGACAAATCGGCCAAGCGAGCTACTCAGCATCGAAGGCTGGTGTCGTCGGCATGACGCTTCCGATCGCACGGGACCTTGCGCGGGAAATGATCCGGGTCAATACGATTTTGCCTGGTATCTTCGACACGCCACTTCTCGCAGGTCTTCCTGAGCCAGCCTATCAGGCGCTGTGTGCATCGGTTCCTAACCCGGCGCGCCTTGGTCAGCCTGATGAGTTCGCGCGCCTGGCGCTGGAGCTCTGCCGGAACCCCTACATGAACGGCGAAGACATCCGCCTCGACGGCGCCATCCGGATGGCGCCGCGCTAAGCGGAGACAAGCGCAATGTCGGGTCCTCTCAGCGGTCTACGGATTATCGAGTTTGCCGGAATTGGGCCGGGGCCCTTTTGCGGCATGATGCTGGCCGATCACGGTGCTGAGGTGATCCGTGTTGACCGGATTGGCGCGTTCACCGCGCCGACCGATCCGCTCCTGCGCTCGCGCAAGTCCATCGCGATCAATACGCGGGCGCCAGAGGGTGTGGCTCTCGCGAAGGACCTGGTCAAAACCGCCGATGGTATCATCGAAGGGTTTCGCCCTGGTGTGATGGAGCGCATGGGCCTCGGGCCTGATGATCTGCTCAGGGTCAATCCTAAGCTTGTCTACGGACGGATGACCGGATGGGGCCAGACTGGTCCCTATGCGCCCTATGCGGGCCACGATATCAACTACATCGCGATCTCCGGATCTCTGCACACCTCAGGCCGGGCGGATGATAAACCAACGCCCGCCTGCAATTATGTGGGCGACTTCGGCGGCGGCGCGATGATGCTCGCCTTCGGAATGGTCAGTGCTCTTCTTGCGGTGAAGAATGGCGCCGACGGTCAGGTGATCGACTGTGCGATGACCGATGGTTCCGCCCTTCTCGCAAGCATGATGTATGGCTTTAAGGACGCAGGCTTCTGGACCGATGAACGCGGCGTCAACGTGATCGATACGGGTGCGCATTTCTACGACACCTACGAAACGAGCGACGGCAAGCATATCGCGATCGGCGCGATCGAACCGCAGTTCTATGCCGAGCTCCGCGAGCGCGCAGGGCTTGATGATCCGGCCTATGACGATCAAATGGTCAAAGAGCAGTGGTCGGTTTTAAAGGACAAGCTCACCGCGCTGTTCCTGACCAAAACCCGCGATGAGTGGTGCGCTCTCTTAGAGCATTCCGACGCATGCTTCGCGCCTGTCCTTTCGCTCGAAGAAGCGCCGCAACACCCCCACAATGTCGCGCGCTCCACGTTCACGAATGTCGGCCCCTTTGTGCAGCCAGCACCGGCGCCTCGCTATTCGGTGACCGAGACCGCCGCGCCCACCCCGCCACCCACCACCGGCGCTGATGCTGAAGCTCTCTTCGCGGAGTTAGGCCAAAGCGATTCGTATCAAGATTATAAAGAACGCGGGATCGTCGGTTAAACGCCGACTTATCCCTCACAGTGGAGCGACTGTCATGCTGCCTCTCGTAAGCGAAACATTCCAGGATGATGACGGCCAGGCGGCCGAGCCGAAATTTGGTCGTCAGTACAACTTCGATCTGACGTTTGATCTGTCTTCGAACAAAGAATTTATGAAGGGGCAGCCCTTCGATATGTTTAAGAGCATGCGCGAGCAGGCGCCCGTCTGTTGGTGCCCCGAGCCCTATGGTGGTGAGCGTAAGGGCCCAGGTTTTTGGGCCATCACCCGCTACCAAGATGTGCGGGAGACAGAGCTCAACACCGAGACCTTTTCCTCCCAGCGCGGAGGGATCAATCTCTCCTATGGTGATCCTGCGACCCGGCATCCCTTACTGCTGCCGGCTAGCCTCAACACCATGATCACGCTGGATCAGCCGCATCACTTGCCATTGCGCCGCGAGCATATGCCGTTCTTCACCCCGAAATATGTCGCGGAGCTGAAAGAACGGGTGGAGACGGAAATTGATAGTCTCCTCGATAAGATGGAGGGTGCGGGTCCAGAGCTTGACATGGTCGAGCACTTCTCCGCCGAGCTGCCACTCTTCACGCTTTGTGAAATGCTGGGCGTGCCCGAGGCCGACCGGCCCAAGCTCGTTGAATGGATGCACCACCTCGAAGTGGCGTCTGAGACGATCGCGCAAAAGAATCTCGGCGAGGTCGATCCCGCGATGATCATGACCTTCATGGCTGCGATCCAAGAGATGTTTGAATACGGACGGGAGATCCTTGCTGATCGTCGAGCCAACCCTCGCGAAGATCTCCTGACCGCCATTGCCAAGGCGACCCTCGAGGGCGACGAGCTTCCCGTGGAATATCTCGACGGCTCCTGGCTCTTGATCGTCTTTGCAGGGAACGACACGACGCGAAATTCTCTCTCAGGGACCATGAAGGCGCTGACCGAGTTTCCAGACCAAAAGGCGAAGCTTCTCGCCAATCCAGACCTTATCGCCAATATGACCCACGAGGCGATCCGCTTTGTCTCGCCCGTCATCTATATGCGCCGTACAGCGACGAAAGACTGTGAGATCGCGGGCCAGAAGATTGCTGAAGGCGAAAAGGTCGTGATGTATTATGGTGCGGCCAATCGCGACGAAGCGGTCTTTGCCAATGCCGATGCGTTCGATGTTGAGCGGGAGAATGCGAAAGACCATATCGCCTTTGGCCTCGGTCCGCACGTGTGCCTCGGCCAGCGCGTGGCGAATATGCAGCTTGAGGCTGCTTACCGGAAGATCTTGGCGCGGTTCCCCGATATCCGGTGGACGGGCGATATGCAGATTGCTCCGAACAACTTCGTGCACGCGATTTCGTCGTTGAATGTGTCGCTGAAGGGCTAAGCCGCGATACCGCGCATGATGATGTCGACGACTTGCTCGACATTCTGCTCGTGCTGTTTCTTGCTCAGGCGCGACACGCCAAGGCCAGATTTCAGCACGTAGCGATGCCCATAGATATGGCTCGC
>CAWUIJ010000064.1:0-15434 GCA_963922235.1 uncultured Parvularcula sp.
TGGTCGCTTTCCGCATTCCCGAGCGTAGCTATGCTGAGCAATGGGATATTGAAGGCCTCAAGGACGATCTTAATGACGTCTTTGGCCTCGACCTTCCGGTGGCTGAGTGGGCGGAGGAAGAAGGCGTTGCCGATTCTGAAATCACCGATCGGGTCCGTACCGCCGTCGAAGAGCATTACACGACGCGCACGGCAGACTTTGGTGAAGACACAACCAAACGGATCGAGAAAGCCATCCTTCTGCAGACGATCGATCGGAACTGGCGTGAGCACCTTCAACAGCTCGACCACCTCCGCTCCGTCGTCGGCCTTCGCGGTGTTGGGCAACGAGATCCGTTGAACGAATTCAAGACGGAAGCCTTCGCCCTCTTCCAAAGCCTCCTCGACGGCCTGCGCCGCGATGTCACGCGCGCGCTTTATCACGTCGAAGTGCGCCGCCCTGAGGCACCAAAGATCGACGTCGAAGAAGCCAAACGTCTGATTGCTGAGCTTCAGAAGAAGGGCCAGCTCGATCCTGAAAAGATGAAGGCCTCGCATATCGATCCGCTCACGGGCGAAGACGATGCAGCAGCTCCACAAGCGGCACCGCCGCGAACCTATGGCCGGGCGACCGGCGCGACGACGCTGAGAGCGGCTCGTGAAGCCCAAGCGATTGATCCGCAAGATCCGTCAACCTGGGGCCGGGTCAGCCGGAATGCACCCTGCCCGTGCGGCTCGGGCAAGAAATACAAGCATTGCCACGGTCGTCCCGACATCGAGAGCCAAGCCGCTGCCGAATAGGCAACTCCTCCAGCGAAAGCCCTAACGCTTATGTCCGCGTACCGCTCACCCTTTTTGCAGACCCTCGAGGAACGCGGCTTCATTCATCAGGTGACTGATGCCGTAGCGCTCGACGACGCGCTGATGTCGGGAACCTGTACCGCCTATATCGGGTTCGACGCGACAGCCGATAGCCTCCATGTTGGCAGCCTGGTTCAGATCATGATGCTGCACCACCTGCAGCAGGCCGGCCACCGTCCCATTGTCTTGCTTGGCGGCGGCACAACAAAGGTTGGCGATCCAACGGGCAAAGACGAACAGCGTAAGCTCCTCTCCGACGACGATATCGCTCGCAACATGGCGGGCATACGGAAGGCATTTGAGCCGTTTTTGACCTTCGGCGACGGCAAGACCGAGGCCGTGATGGTTAACAATGACGATTGGCTCTCAGGATTGAGTTACGTTCAATTCCTTCGCGATTATGGTGTGCATTTCACCATCAACCGCATGCTGACATTTGATAGTGTCAAGCTTCGCCTTGAACGTGAACAGCCAATGACGTTCCTCGAGTTCAATTATATGCTGATGCAAGCCTATGATTTTCTCGAGCTGAAAAAGCGCCTCAATTGCAGCCTTCAAATGGGCGGAAGCGATCAGTGGGGAAATATTGTCAATGGCGTTGAACTGATCCGCCGTGCTGGTGCGACGACCGGCGATGACACAGCTGCTTTTGGCCTCACCACGCCTCTCCTGACCACGGCTTCAGGTAAGAAAATGGGCAAGACGGAGAAAGGCGCGGTCTGGCTGAATGCTGAGCGCTTCTCGCCCTACGATTATTGGCAGTTTTGGCGGAACACGGACGATGCGGATGTGGGCACAATGCTTCGCCGCTTCACACTCTTGCCGATCGACGAGATCAAGAAGCTCGAAAGTCTTGAAGGTGGCGAGATCAACGAAGCTAAAAAGATCTTAGCCACCGAAACAACGGCCCTTCTTCACGGCCGCGAAGCTGCAGGAGCAGCAGCAGAGACCGCACGGCAGACCTTTGAAGCTGGAACCGCGGGGGATGACCTCCCGACGATCTCCCGATCGGCAGCAGAACTCCAAGACGGTCTCGCACTTTTCGCGCAGTTCCAAGAGCTTGGTCTGATCGCGAGCAACGGCGAAGGTCGTCGCCATATCAAAGGGAACGCCCTTAAAGTGAACGACATTCCGTTGTCGGAGGAGCGCATGCTGAGCACCGACGATGTCATCGACGGGGCGATCAAGCTCTCGATCGGCAAGAAAAAACATGGACTTGTGAAGGTCGCTTCGTGATCAAAAGGCTGACATGGCGCGGCGACCAGAAGACGCTCGAGGAAGCTGAGCGCGCCCTCACGGAACTCATGGAACCACCTGTTGAAGCCACAAGTTTGGTGAGCGATGACGATGCAAGCGGGCCTATGTCAGAGGCCCCTTGGTTACTCCATGCGTATACCGAGCATGATATCTCAGAGGTGATGCTCAGCCTACTTCCCGCCACACTTTCTCCGCCCCATGAGGAAGAGCTCGAGGATCGCGATTGGGTGGCGCACAGCCTTGAAGGCCTCGGCGTGATCAGTGCCGGGCCCTTTGTCCTCTTTGGCAGCCATGACGCTGAGCGTGCCGCGGATGAACCGGGTATCAAATTGCAGGTGGAAGCCAACCAAGCTTTCGGTACCGGCCATCATCCCACAACTGCCGGCTGCCTTGAGGCACTTGGCTTGCTCCAAAAGACAAGCCCGCGCAAGATCCTCGATATTGGCTGCGGGTCGGGCATCCTCGCGATGGCTGCACGAAAGCTCTGGCCTGAACCCATGATCATCGCCAGCGATATTGATCAGCAGTCTGTCAAAATTGCAGTTGAAAACGCAGCAATCAATGGCACGCCCAATATCAGTTTTGAAACCGCAGCAGGAACCGAGGCGGATGCAGCGAAGCGCGCAGCACCCTTTGACCTCATCTTAGCAAACATATTGGCCGGTCCTCTCAAAGAGTTGGCAGCGCCAATCACGTCAGTCGCGACGCCCAGAGCTTCGCTGGTGCTGGCAGGTCTGCTCGACGTACAAAGAGCCGATGTAGAAGCGACGTATAAAGCACACGGTTTCACTGTGACCCACAACCTTGGCACACCGAGATGGCCCGTGCTGATCTTGACTCGGACAACATCATGAGAGTGCTGACAACCACCGATGACGTAGCAGCGTTCGTCGCACACGCTGCGTCCGCCTCCTACGTCACCGTTGATACGGAATTCTTGCGGGAGCGAACTTACTATTCGCAGCTTTGCCTCATCCAAGCTGCGACCACTGAACAAGCGGTCATTATTGATCCCCTTGCTGAAGGACTGATCCTCGATCCTTTTCTCGAACTCTTGAGCAATGAGAGCGTTGTCAAAGTTTTTCATGCTGCACGGCAGGACCTCGAGATCTTTGTCAAACTGATGGGAACTGTCCCTGCCCCGCTTTTTGACACCCAGATCGCCGCCATGGTCTTCGGATATGGGGATCAGGTCGGATACGAACCCCTTGTTCGTTCACTCGCAGGCGTTCAGATTGATAAAGGTAGCCGGTTTACAGATTGGTCACGACGACCACTGACGGATAAACAGCTTGAATATGCACTGGGTGACGTCACGCACCTCCGGGATGTGTACGAAGCACTTCTCCAAAAACTTGAACAATCAGGGCGTGGAGCTTGGGTGGAAGAGGAGATGCAAACACTCCTCAATCCCGCGCTTTACGCCACGCAACCGGAGGAAGCCTGGCAACGGCTTAAGGTTCGAAATGTGAAGCCGAAAGAATTCGGCCCACTGATAGAAGTGTCTGCTTGGCGGGAGATCGAAGCGCAGCGAAGGGATATTCCCCGCGCCCGGATCGTCAAGGATGATGTTCTCTTTGAGGTTGCGCGCGCTAGACCAGCGAACACTGATGATCTTGGGCGCCTTCGGTCAGTCCCGCAAGGCTTTGAACGCTCGGCCGCGGCCAAGGGTTTGTTAGACGCCATCAAGCGCGGCGTCGAAAAGCCTCGTGAAGAACTCCCGCGTCTCGACACTAAGACGAGAGAGCCCGGTCCACCGGATGTGGTGGAGCTCCTTCGTGTGCTGCTTAAAAGGCAGTGTGAGGCCTATGAAGTAGCGCCCAAGCTTTTAGCCAGCGCTGCAGATCTCGATGCCCTCGCGCTCAGTGATGAGGCAGAAATCCCAGCCCTCCAGGGTTGGCGCCGGGAAGTGTTTGGCGAGCTTGCGCTGAAACTCAAACACGGAAAGCTGTCACTGGGTCTCGAGAGTGGCCGCGTGACCGTTCTCAATAGTGAGAAGGTGTGATCACTTCTGGCTGCAGCCCAAAAGCATCAGCCAACCGATCAAATTCCTTGAGCGCCGCTTCTGCAAACAGGTCAGCGCACTCAGCCGCTATCTCTAACGTCAGACGCGCTTCTGATCTTCGCAGAACAAATCCCGGATCCTTATAAAACATCGGCCGATTAAGCGCGGCAGCCAGCCTGTGGGCGCACCCCGCGCGATAAGCGTAGGTCACATCGTCGATATCCAACAGCGAAAGTGGAAGTGCCTTGGCATCTTTCGTCATCGACCCGCCAAAACGAGCGAGCATCATCAGTGCAAGCAACGTCCGCTCTTTATGATCGAGCCCTAGAAACGGAGTCGCCATAGCCAAACTCGCTGCATGCAGTGCACGTTGCTCTGGATGAGCAAGGCTCGCACCCCGGATCATTTGAGCCGCGGTGAAACGCAAACGGCGGTAAGATGGAGTCTCATCAAACAGAGGATCGAGGAACGCAGAGATCACAGTGGGATCGGGAATTCGTCCGCCCTCCGCCCTTTGGGCAAAGTCTTCCGCGAGAGTGAAGAGAGGATCGGACTGCCGTTCTTGCTCCGTCAGGCGATCAAAAAGCAGCCCCTCACGCACACCGCATGCACTCACAATGACATTCTCGATTTTTGCATGATCGATCAGACAGCGGAGAACGACCGCTGCGCCAGGGAGGGTTGGCACCCTTTTCTTTTGAACGCCACTGATTTTTCCAATGATATCGGCATCTTCGATCTCGGCGTACCGGCACGTCTCCAGCATACTCTCACGGTCGACCGTATAGTGATCGAGAACAGGGATCGGATGCTTTGCCCGCTCGATGCTGATCCGCGCCAAGGCACGCCACGACCCGCCCACGATATAGAGGTTTTTAAAATGTGTCCTCTGTAGCCAATCGATATTGGCAAAGGCGTGGTGTGCGACCCGCTCGACTTCATTGAGATTTCCGCCGTGCTCGGTCAGCATGCGGAGGGCACCAACGGGCAAGCTGACCGTGTCATGAACCCGAGCACCGTCGGCACCGCCCAACCGGCTGAGCTCAAGACTTCCTCCGCCGAGGTCCCCTCCAAGAGCAGGACGGCTGTCGTGGGAAATCTCGTGAGCACTGCAGAGAATACCGAGACCAGCAAGCCTCGCCTCTTCGTCACCCGAAATCAGGCGGACATCGAATCCGGCTTGTTTCGCCGCCGCAAGAAATTCTGAACCATTGGAAGCATCACGAACAGCCGCGGTGGCGACGACATCCTCCGTTTGCGTATCTTCAGTATCGAGGATTGCGCGAAACCTTTGCAACGTCGCTATGGCCCGTTCGAAGGGTTCAGGTTTGAGCGCGCCCGTCGCAGGATCCCGATCACCCAGACCACACAGCACTTTTTCGTTGATGATGCTGATGGGCGAGCGCGGCGGCCCCGAGAAGATCACGAGGCGAACTGAGTTTGAGCCGATGTCAACGACAGCCCGGCGAGGCCAACGCGAAGAATGGGTCACGGGATTACGGTGAGAACCTCAGGTGACTTCTCACTCAATGCGGTTCCGCGCCCTGACAGACTTGGATTGGTCATGAAGTAATCATGCACATTGAACGGCTCGCTCCCTTCCTCAACGGTCACTCTTTTGTATCGCCCATCAGGACCAAGCTCCCAGCTTTGGAGGTTGTCCTTGAGATTGGCGACCATGATTTGATTGAGGATCTGGTTGTGAGTCGTTTCGTTTGTCACGGGACAGAGAACCTCAACCCTGCGATTGAGGTTGCGCGGCATCCAATCCGCTGAAGAAATAAAGACTTTCGCGTCGTCGGACGGCAGCGGGTGGCCAGCGCCAAAACACACGATTCGCGAGTGCTCGAGATATCGCCCGACGATGCTCTTGACCCGGATATTCTCAGATAAATCTGGAACACCCGGACGCAAACAGCAGATACCACGAATAATGAGATCAATCTGAACCCCCGCCTGCGACGCCTCGTAAAGTTTATCGATCAAAGGTCCGTCGACAAGAGAATTCATCTTGGCCCAGATTGATCCAGGACGCCCCGCTTGGGCATGAGCGATTTCTGCATCGATATTGTCGACCATCGTGTCCCTCAAGAAGAGAGGCGCGATCGCGATTTTTTCGAACTTCTTGGGGGCTGCGTAGCCAGTCACATAGTTGAAAACACGCGCTGCGTCTTGGGCGATCTGTGGATCGCACGTGAACAGCGAAATGTCTGTATAGACCTTAGCTGTGAACTGGTGATAGTTGCCGGTACCCACATGCACATAGCTTCGTGTTGTTTCGCCCTCACGACGAACCACATAGCTAAGCTTCGCGTGGGTTTTGTACTCCAAAAATCCGTAGACGACATTGACGCCGGAGCGCTCAAGCGCCCTCGCCCATTGAATGTTCGCCTCTTCGTCAAAGCGTGCTTTGAGCTCAATAAGCGCTGTCACGTTTTTGCCAGCTTCTGCAGCTTCAATCAGTGCGGCAACAATCGGAGAGTCTTTGGACGTCCGATAGAGCGTTTGTTTGATCGCCAAGACATTGGGGTCAGCCGCTGCCTGTTTCAGGAATTGAACAACGACATCAAACTCTTCATACGGATGGTGGACCACAATATCCTTGGCAGCGATCGCCGAGAAGCAATCCATATTGTGCTCACGAATTCGCTCCGGGAATCGCGCCTCGAACTCAGTAAACAGCAATTCCGGCCGGTCTTTGGGGATCATCTCCGAGACCTGCGCCATGCCCAGAATCCCGTCGACCAGCACCACTTCATTGGGGTGCACCCCAAGTTTCTCGCTCACTGAGTCTTTCAGTGCCGTCGGCATATCCGCATCCATCGTAAGGCGGATCACGTCCCCCCGGCGACGGCGGCGCAGCATAGTCTCAAACTGCCGGACGAGATCTTCAGCCTCTTCCTCGACCTCCACATCGCTGTCGCGGATGATACGGAAAGCCCCGCGACTCAGAATCGTCCGTTCAGGGAACACATGGTGCAAGAAGTGGGTGATGGCCTTCTCAAGACTGACAAACCGGACACGAGGCGCGCCGTCTGGCATGTCTGACGACGCGGGTAACCGAATGAATCGGCGCACTTTGCTGGGTACCGGGAGGAGGGCCGTCAGCTCACCATCCTCACCTTTCAGTGTGTAGCAAAGAACAAACCCAAGATTGGGGATGAACGGAAATGGGTGCGCCGGATCAAGCGCCAAGGGTGTCAGTACAGGGAACACATGCGCCAAGAAATGATCCTCAAGCCATTCCGCTTCACCTGTAGAAAGAGCATCAGGGTCCACAAGCTCAACACCAGCATCGGTCAAAATGCCTTTGAGGTCGCGCCAGATCTGTTGTTGACGCATCATCAACGCGGCGGCGCGTTCGTTGATCTGTTTCAGCTGCTTGCGTGGCGACAAACCTTCTTGGCTCAGTTTGGTGACACCGCTTCTCACCTGACCAACGAGACCCGCCACCCGCACCATGAAAAACTCGTCGAGATTGTTTGCAGAGATCGAGAGGAAGCGCAGGCGCTCAAGCAAAGGATGGCCGTCGTTCTCAGCCTCCTCGAGCACACGGTCATTGAAGTCGAGCCAAGAGAGCTCACGGTTGATGAACCGCTCGGGGCTCTCGGCTGTGATGGCCTGCTCGGCCGGTGCGGTATGGGTCGGCGAAGTGCTCATGATTTCGTCTATGCATCAAAAAGGTTTCATTGGCGCGACATGAACCTGGTTTAGAGCCCATTGCAATTGCTCTCGGCGGTTAAGTCGCTGATCTACCAAATCAAACGCTTGGCAAAATTGTCGAGGCGTCGCCAGATCTCGAGGCAAATTCCCCGTCACGAAAGAGAGGTCGGCCTCGGAAAGCCTCTGGCCATGGCTTTTGAGGTCTGCACTCAGCACTGATTTGATGTCGTCTTCCGAAGGACGATCAATATCGACAACGGGTGCTGCAAGCAGTCTGGAATGCAGATCCGCAGGAACGTCGAGCTGGCCGGGATACCAACGGCTAAGCGGCGAACGCGCTTCAATGACGAGCGTGCGGCGCTCCGCCGCCGCGCTGTTGATGAGGCCAAACAGCGACAGTGGATCAACCTCGCTGGCATCGAGTGCGTCGCAGGTCACGTCCGAAGACGATGGCTCGAGCTCATCCACCAAGCGTGTTTTGCCTGCGCCTTGAGGACCGATGAGGAGAACAGTTGTCAGCCCGCCAGACGCCCGAGCAAACCGCTCCGTATGACGCGCAAGAGCGTTCCTCGCGTCTTGCTGCGATCCACTGGGGCGAAAAGGCGGTGGCCCCTTCAGCCGCGGCGAGAAGGGGAGAGGCGCCTGGTGCTCCAAGGTGGGCCTGCCTTAACCGTCGTCGCCGAAAAGATCGTCGGGAAGTTCGGGAATGTCGCCATCTTCAGCATCCGGCGATCCGCCAGGATCCGTGTTCTGGTTGTCACCGCCCCCGCGGCCAAACAACCGACCAAGGCCAAGTGGCCTGTCCCTGCCCGACTGCTGGTCAATCGTCGGTGCGAGTGGATCGAGGGTGTTTTGAAGCTGCGCAGCCCGTTCTTTTTCCGCCAAGTACCACCGACCTGACGCATCGCGCCAGAGATCAAGGCCGCGCTGCTCCATGGCGAGATCGAACTGCTGATCATCCCCCACCACGGTGAGCTGGATGATGGCATTCTCGCGGTTGAAGACGCCCGGATCCAAGTTCCGCACAAGCGGCGTGCTCTCAAGCGCCGAGCGAATGTCCGCCCATTCCTCAAGATCGCCATACCAAGCCGTCACCTCGAAGCTGCGTTGCAAGCTATAGTCGACCAAAGTCTGACGCTTCCACTGTCGAGAATGACGCTGAACGGTGCCCTCAACGGCCCGGCGTGCAAGCGCAGGGAAATCATCGTCAGCGCCTCGGAAGAACGACTCGGCCACCGTGGTGCCGATCGCCGATGCTTGCCAGCTGACACCAATCGCCGGCGGGGTGGCATCAATCAGCTTCACAAAGAGGCGGTACTCGCCATTGTTCTCACCCAATTGACCAAGTGCCAGATAGACCTGCTCAGCCTGGTACCGCTTAGCGAATTCACGAAGCGAGGCCGCGTTGAGATCGCGTGCTTCCTCTGCGGTGATCGCCTGGATATCGACCACATCACCAACAGGAAGCTGCATGGGTGTCAGCTCACTGGTGAGTGGACGCTCAAGCCATGCGCGCGCCCAGGGGTTCTTAGCTTCCCAGAGATAAACGCCTGTGTCCGTTTGAAGAACCGGAAGAATGAGAACGTCGCGAGCCTGTTCCTCACTGTAAGGAAGCCGCGCAGTCTGAAGCAGCGAGCGGATCGCGTCGGGCTTGAACCGGAAGGTGATTTGTGCGCGATAGGTGGTGCCCGACGACTTCTCGTTGAAAACGTCAAAGCCCTCTTCGAGCTGGCTCAGCTGCTGGGGATCTATGCTGATCGGCTGTTTGGTGGTGACGGGCAGAGCGCCAGGCTCATTCCGAGGACTGTACACATCGGGGTTATAGGCCGCGTCGAAATCCTGCTCCTCAGTGGTGACCAAAGGCGTGTCGCCGAGGATCGGTGCAGGCTCGCCTTCAGCCAAGCGCGGGAGATAAACCCAGTCCTCCTCGGCAACGATCCGGCGCAAGAGGATGTCGAGAGCTGCCTCACGACCTTCCCGCCGCGCCTGGGCTTGCGCCAAGGCAGAGCTATCCGCCTCTGCGTAAACTGGCACCTGCGGCACGGTGAAGACGTTCTGCGCCAGCGCAGACCCTCCGAACGAGAGGGCTACAAGAACGAGAGCGAAGCGGAGCATAGCGAATCCCAAGGCGCGACCGATTTCTGTTCCGGCTTAGCACCCTGGGCGCTCGGATGCGACCGCCAAGTGGGCCGCTCTTTCCCCTTCACGCGGCTGCCCCTTCCCCCTAACGGGGGCCATGACTGACGCCTACAAAAAGGCCGGCGTGGATATCGACGCTGGCAATGCCCTTATCAAAACCATTGCCCCCCTAGCAGCTTCGACCCGTCGCCCCGGCGCGGATGCGTCTTTGGGAGGGTTTGGTGGCCTCTTTGATCTCAAAGCTGCAGGGTTTCAGGACCCGATCCTCGTGTCCGGAGCAGACGGTGTTGGCACCAAGCTGTTGCTGGCGATTGAGACGGGTCACTTCCATCCGATTGGAATTGATCTTGTGGCGATGTGCGCCAACGACGTTTTGGTCCAAGGCGCCTTGCCGCTCTTTTTCCTCGACTACTTCGCGACCGGTGTCCTCGCCCCTGAGGCGGCAGCGGCGGTGATCGAAGGTGTGGCAGATGGGTGCCGCCAAGCCGGGGCCGCCCTTATCGGCGGCGAAACAGCGGAAATGCCCGGCCTCTACGCACCGGGGCATTTCGATCTTGCGGGTTTTTGCGTGGGAGCAGCCGAGCGGGGTTCCCTTCTTCCGAACCAAGACGATATGAAGCCTGGCGATCTTTTGATCGCGCTTCCCTCGTCAGGAGCGCATGCCAATGGTTTCAGTTTGATCAGGAAACTGATCGCTGAACAGGGCGTTGACTTGAGCGCAACAGCGTCATTTGGAGGCACCTGGGCGGAGACGCTTCTTACGCCGACCCGCATCTATGTGGATGACCTTGAACCGCTTCTTCGTGATGGATCCCTCAAAGGAATGGCCCATATCACCGGAGGCGGATTGATGGAGAACGTGCCCCGGGTTCTCCCCGATGGGCTCACGCCTCGCTACGACCAAAGTGCTCTTCAACTGCCGCCGCTCTTCGCGTGGCTCAAGGGGGCTGGAAATCTCTCGGACGAAGAGATTTATACGGTCTTTAACTGCGGCATTGGGATGGTTTTGATCTGTGGTTCTGAGCAAAGCGAAACAGTGCTGACGGCCTGCAAAGACGCATATATCATCGGTGAGCTGACCAGCGCATGACTGCCCGGATAGCCATTTTGATTTCGGGGCGCGGCTCCAACATGGCGACGTTGATCGACGCTGCGCTGTCTGACGATTTCCCGGGAACGGTCGAACTCGTGCTTTCCAGCCACGAAGACGCAGGTGGGCTGACACTGGCACGTGAAGCGGGCATTGAAGCCGTGGCCGTTCCTCGAAAGACCTATAAAGGCAAAGTGGCCTTTGAAGCGGCGATGACCGAATATCTCACAAGAGCCAAGATCGATTTCATCTGCCTTGCAGGGTTTATGCGGGTTCTTAGCCCAGACTTCGTGACACAGTGGCAGGGCCGTATGCTGAACATACACCCTTCGCTTCTGCCGCTTTTCCCCGGACTGCATGTGCACGAACAAGCCTTAGATGCAGGCGTCGCCTTATCAGGCTGTACGGTTCATCTGGTCACACCTGATCTCGATGCCGGCCCGATTGTCGGTCAAGCCGCGGTCCCTGTTCTCCCGGGAGACACACCAGAGACGCTTGCTGCACGCGTGCAAAAGGCCGAGCATCTGCTCTACCCGGCTGCCGCCGCACGTTGCCTTTCGGGCGAAATTGGCAGCGCTCCCATCACGGAGCAATCGGGCGATATTCTTCTCTCGCTATGCTGACGGGTTAACTCGCAGGCGGCAAAAGAACGGTATCGATCACATGGATCACACCGTTTTCCGCCTCAAGATCTGGCATCACCACAGCCGCGCCGCTGACGCTCATCACCGAGCCCGTACCATCGATGTCGAGTGGGTCGCCATTCACCGCGGTGGCGGTGAATGATTTGCCTTCGATATCGTCACTCGGCACTTTCGAGGAAAGGACGTGATAGGCGAGAAGATCGCGCAAAACGGCCTTATTGCTCTCCGCCGTCAGAACATCGACAGAGAAGGCCGACGGCAAAGCCGCAAACGCTGCATTGCTCGGTGCAAAGATGGTCAATGGGCCCTCTTCCTCAAGGGTGACCAAGAGGTCTGACGCCTCAAGAGCCGTCACCAAAGTGGAGAAATTATCATCGCTCTCAAGCACATCGCGGAGGGTCATGACGACTTCTGTGGGCTCATCCATCATCGCGGCATCATCGAGAACGCCACTGTCTTCGGTCTCGGCAGCCTCTTGAGAGCCGCCGCAAGCAGCCAAAACGCTTATGCCGATGATTGCGCAAAGGGGTCGAATGCCCATGACTGTCCTCCTCCGTCCCATCGCCACTGCGGAAAGGGCGATAACGCGAACGACGCTCCTATGACAAAATATCGACGCGGCCCACCCCATTAATTTTTTGGACCACCGTTCGGCTTGCGGCATTCGCGCGAAAGTTTTCCGGAAGCGTCAGAACGACTTCGCAGTCTTGATCCGCAAGCGGCAAAATCAAAGTGGTATCACCACTCGCGTCGGCGCCATTGCACGCCTTGAGGCTGTCTCTCAACGGAAACAATGCATCCGTCTTGGCAACGGTGATCGCAAGACGGTTTGGCGCCGCCCCCTTAACTTCTTTCAACGGACGAACGCTTTCGAGTGTGAGACGCAAACCGCCACTTTGATCCTCGGCGGTCACGGAAAGAATGAGGGGTGTCCCGGGCACCAAGAGGTCGCGATAGCGCTCCAACGATTCAGAGAACGCTGTGACCTCAAACTCTGCACTCGGATCAGAAAGCGTGATCCAGGCAAAAGGCTTGCCCGACTTTGACCGCCGGTTGGTCACATCGCGGACGACACCTGCCATGAGCAGAACACGCGATCCGATCTCTTCTTCCTCAAAGAGCTTCGATGCTGGATCAATTTGCTGTCTGTCAAGCTCTTCCTGGAAAGCTGAAAGGGGGTGTCCGGAGAGATAGAATCCAACCGCGGCGCGTTCTTCTTCCAGCGCATCGATCTGAGACCATGGCTGCGTAGAGGGCAATTGAGGCCGGGGGGTCGGTGCGGTGTCGGCGCCAAACAACCCTCCCTGATCCGAACGCTTATCCTCAGCAACAGCAGCCGAATATTTGCAAACGAAGTCGGCTGACGCGAAAACTTCGGCGCGATTACCATGGATCGCCTCGAACGCTCCCGCACGAGCCAATTGCTCGAGCGACCGGCGCCCCAAAAGGCGCCCATCAACCCGCTCGGCAAAGTCGAAGAGCTCCGAGAAGTCCCCGCCTTCCTTTCGCACATCTTCGATGTGCCGCATCGCCTCGAAGCCAACATTCTTCAGAGCACCGAGGGCGTAGAACACCTGCCCTTCCCAAGAACGGAAGTCAGCTGACGAGCGATTCACACAAGGCGGATGAACAGGAACACCCGCGCGCTTGGCTTCGCCATGGAAAATCGCGAGCTTGTCCGTGTTCGCAAGATCAAGGGACATCGATGCTGCAAGGAACGCGGCAGGATGATGCGCCTTGAGGTAGGCGGTCTGGTATGCGATCCAGGCATAGGCCGCTGCGTGGGATTTGTTGAAACCGTAGCCTGCGAACTTTGCGACCAGTTCGAAGATGCTCTCCGCTTTCGCCTTACTGACGCCCTTCTCTTTGGCGCCATCGACAAACCGGATTTTCTGCCGGTCCATCTCTTCCTTCTTCTTCTTACCCATCGCCCGCCGGAGAAGGTCGGCTTCACCAAGCGAATAACCCGATAGGATCTGGGCGATCTGCATCACCTGTTCCTGGTAAATGATCACCCCGTAGGTCTCTTTCAAAACCTCTTCGAGCATCGGATGGAGGTAATCCGGCTCCTCCTCCCCCGCCTTCCGGGCAATGTAGGTCGGGATGTTATCCATCGGACCTGGACGATAAAGCGAGACGAGGGCGATGATGTCTTCGATACAGTCTGGCTTCAAACCTTTCAGCGTGGCGCGCATACCAGCGCTTTCGAGCTGGAAGACGCCCGTCGCCTCACCTCTGGTGAGCATCGCAAAGGTTTGCTGATCATCGATCGGAATGCTGTCGATATCGAGCTCAATACCTTCCGCCTTCAGATTATCGATCGCCCTACGGATGACGGTGAGGGTTTTGAGGCCGAGGAAGTCGAACTTCACCAATCCAGCAGGTTCGACCCATTTCATATTGAACTGGGTCGCGGGCATGTCTGCACGCGGATCGAGGTAAAGCGGGACTATCTCTTGAAGCGGCCGGTCGCCAATCACCACACCAGCGGCGTGGGTCGAGGCATGACGATAAAGGCCCTCGAGCTTAAGGGCTGTATCGATCAGTACACCCACTTGGGGATCAGCTTTGCGTTCTTCTGCAAAGCGTGGCTCGCCATCGATCGCTTCCTTGAGCGTCACGGGGTTGGCCGGATTGTTCGGCACCATTTTGCAAAGCCGGTCGACCTGGCCGAAGGGCATTTGCAGCACACGACCGACATCTCGCAGCACGGCCCGCGCCTGTAACTTACCAAAAGTGATGATCTGTGCCACGCGATCATCGCCATATTTCCGCTGCACGTAACGGATCACCTCGTCGCGGCGATCCTGGCAAAAGTCGATGTCAAAGTCGGGCATCGAAACCCGCTCAGGGTTCAGGAACCGTTCGAACAGAAGACCATAACGCAGGGGATCAAGATCCGTGATTGTCAGCGCATAAGCCACAAGACTGCCCGCACCGGAACCACGCCCGGGCCCGACAGGAATATCTTCCGCCTTCGCCCATTTGATGAAATCCGAGACAATGAGGAAGTAGCCGGAAAAACCCATCCGTACGATGACATCGAGTTCCAGTTCGAGACGAGCCTCATAATCCGCCAGCTCAGCTGCAGGTTCGATGGACTGAAGTCTCGCCGCCAATCCCTCGCGAGCCGCCTGGCGGAGGGCTTCGTCTTCATCGTCCTTATCGCCAGCAAAGGAAGGTAAGAGCGGCGGAGCGGTCCGTGGGCGGAAGGCGCAGCGCCGTGCAACTTCCACCGTGTTCGCGGTTGCCTCGGGCAGGTCTTCGAAGAGGGAGAGCATGGCGTCTTCGGGCTTAAACCACGCATCCGCCGGCACCCTGCGCCGGTCATCCTGGGATATATAGCTTCCATCCGCGATGCACAGAAGCGCATCATGGGCATCGTGATCAGCTTCCGCCGCAAAGAAAACAGAATTGGTCGCAACCAAGGGAAGACCGCGGCTATAGGCCTCCTCCAAAAGATCGTTCTCCCAAGGATACCGACCATCCGATGACGTGGCATCATCGCTAGGCGCACGCTGGAGTTCGACATAGAGCCGTTGAGGAAAAGCCGCACTCAGAAGATCGAGAGCCTTGCTCGCGCGCCGATGGTCGCCATGAGCCAGAGCCTTGTCGACCGGGCCACCTACGCCGCCGGTGAGGCAAAGAAGACCATCTGTCTCGCGGCACACCTCGGCAAGCTCAACACAGGGCTCACTCTCCTGCGCGGGTTTTAGAAAGCTTTGTGACGCCAGCGCCATGAGGCGCTGATAGCCAACGGCATTCTGCGCCAGGAGAACAACCCGGGGAAGCGGCTG
>CAWUIJ010000065.1:0-15121 GCA_963922235.1 uncultured Parvularcula sp.
ACAAGTCTCTCGGTTTCAATGTCGAGTGGGAAGTGAGCGATCGCCTGACGCTCGAGTTTGATGCTCACAGCTCTAGCGCGGACTCTCGTCCAGATAGTCCCTATGGCTCAGACGGCGTTGTTTCGACAGCAGACTTCTCTCTGGCGAGCCAGTCTCTTGACTTCACAACACAGCTTCCAACCCTGGCTCTTGGTTTCCAAGATCCGTTTACGGATATCGGTGAAGACAGAATGGTCGGTACCGGGTCGACGTTCCAGGCGAGTACAATCAAAACAGAGATCGACCAATTCCAGCTCTTTGCGAACTACGACGTTGACTCGCGCCTGGTGAAGAGTATCGACTTTGGCCTGTCGTACACGAAGAATGACTATCGCGGTACGTTCTACAACAACCAGCGCGATAGCTGGGGCGGTGTTGGTACACCTGATGATTATCCTGACGAAATTTGGACCCGCGCTGACTTGGCCGGCAACTTCGATGCGTTTGGTGGATCAGGCAGCACATTCCCGGACTTCTTCATCGTTGATTTCGATCAGCTGGTTGCAACACTCGACCAGCCCATCGGCGATTTTGATCCGGTCTGCGGCGGCGACGGGATCTGTACGAATGATGGCGATCTTCAAACGGACCGTCGAACTGAAGAAGAAAGCTTTGCTGGGTTCTTTGAGCTGAACAGCGAGTTCGAAATCGGTCGCTATCCAGCATCGATTGTCGGCGGCCTACGCTACGAAAAGACCGACGTGACGTCACGTGCTCTCGTGAACGTTCCTGTTGGTTCGCAGTGGGTTGCAGACAACGAGTTTGGCTTGATCTTTGGTGCCGAACGACAGTTCACAGAGCTTGACGGTGACTACGACCTCTGGCTTCCAGCCGTCGACTTCCAAGTTCAACCGCACCAGGACGTTGTTCTGCGTGCATCGTATAGCCATACGATGACGCGGCCAGCCTATGACGATATTCAAGGTGGTGTCGTCGCTTCGCAGAACTTCCGTATTGACGGTGGTGATGCGAGTGCTGGTAACCCAGCACTTGAGCCGTTCCTTTCTCGGAACGTCGATTTCTCAGCCGAGTATTATTACAATGAAGGCAGCTATGTCTCGATTGGGTACTACTACAAAGAGGTGGAGAACTTCATCGCCAATGAAGTCACTGTAGGGAACATTCTCTTTAGTAATATCGTGACACCCATTGATGGCGAACGATACGACGCTGCTGTTGCAGCCCTTGGAACGACGGACGCAACACAAGTGCGTCAGTGGATTTTTGAAAATTCTGATCCATCGACGTTCGAGATCACCGGCACCAATACGAGCAACGGGAACTTTACAGGTAACATCTTTGGTGTTGCAGGAGAGGACCCAGCGCTTGGTTTCCGGCTCGACCAGCCCTTCAACTCAGACGAGACCAAGAGTGTCGACGGTTGGGAATTTGCTTGGCAGCACCTCCTAGGTGACACAGGCTTTGGCTGGATCTTGAACTACACGATTGTTGATGGCGACGTTGAGTTCGACAACAACATCGTTCCAGCTTTCGCTAATCAGACTGAGCAGACGGCTGATCTTCAGACACCGCTGATCGGCCTATCAGATACGTTCAATATTATCGGTTTCTACGATAAGAACGGTTTCCAAGCTCGTTTGGCCTACAACTGGCGGGATGAGTTCCTGACATCCACCATTGGTGTGAGCGGCACACCGAACAATCCTCTGTATGTCGAGGACTTCGGGCAGCTCGATTTCAATGTCAGCTATGATGTCACGGAAAAAGTCACAGTCTTTGTCGAAGGCATCAACGTGACCAACGAAACGATGCGGACGGTAGGTCGTTCGTCGGCTTACACCAACTTCGCCACACAAACTGGCGCGCGCTATCAGTTCGGCGCTCGCTACACCTTCTAAGAATTAACGACTGGACCAGCAGACCCCTCCCTAGCTGGTCCATTTTTCTTAACGGTGACACAGGATGCCACGCCCGCTTTTCTGGTGGGTGTGGTATTCTTTTCTCTAAAGTATGATGGGAGACAAAGTATCTTGGGTCAGGAAGGCGCCATAAAGAACGTTGTTGTTGTCGGCGGCGGAACAGCAGGATGGTTAACAGCTAGCATCCTCGCAGCTGATCATTGTGCGGCGCACCCAGACGGGCTGAACGTGACCCTGGTGGAGTCAGCGCGTATTCCTATCCTCGGGGTCGGTGAGGGCACCTGGCCAAGTCTCAGAGACACTTTGAGGCGAATTGGGATCAGCGAAACCGACTTCGTTCGGCGCTGCCAGGCGTCCTTTAAACAGGGCTCACGGTTCAATGGCTGGCGAAGCGGTCAGCCTGATGACTATTACTTCCATCCGTTTGAAGCGCCACCGAGTGCTGATCTTGCCGATCCTCTTTCGCTTTGGAAAGCAGCATCGAGGGATTTACCCTTCGCTGAAGCAGTGAACCATCAGCCCGCTGTTTGCCTCGCTGATCTCGCGCCTAAGCAGCCCGGGACACCAGAGTTCGCAGCAGTCGCAAACTACGCCTATCACTTGGATGCCCCCGCTTTCGCTGAACTTTTGTGTGAGCACGCGGTTCAGCAGTTGGGTGTTCGCCACGTCATTGACGACGTGACCGGTCATCAGCTTGAAGCCAACGGCGCAGTGGCAGCCATCGAGACCGAAACACATGGTTCCTTGTCTGCCGACCTGGTGATTGATTGCACAGGGAGCCGAGCGGTTTTGATCGGCGAGGTCATGGGCGCTTCCTTGACTGATGTGTCCGATGTTCTTTTCAACGACAGAGCTCTCGCGCTTCACGTTCCCTATAAGGATGAGAACGAAACAATCCTGTCACAGACCAATGGAACAGCACTGGATGCTGGGTGGGTCTGGGATATCGGATTGCAGTCTCGGCGCGGCGTTGGCTATGTGCATTCCTCGCGGCATTCATCGGAGGATGAGGCGCGGAAAAGCCTTACGAGATACCTTCGATCTCACGGGACTCAACAGTCAGGTGATGAAGCAAGACTGATCAAGTTTCGCTCCGCCTACCGATCGACGCCTTGGGTCAAAAATGTTGTCGGGGTGGGCATGGCATCAGGCTTTGTCGAGCCACTTGAAGCTTCTGCCATTGTGATGATCGAGTTATCGGCGACGCTGATCAGCGATACGCTACCGCCAAATCGGTCTGCGATGGAGAAAGCTGCGGGTCGCTTCAACCGTCGCTTCTCATACCGTTGGGAACGGATCGTCGATTTCTTAAAGCTCCACTATATCCTCAGTGAGCGGCGTGAGCCTTATTGGCGTGACCATCAAAATGAAGAGACATGGACACCTAGGCTCCGTGAGCTCATGGACCAATGGCGTTTCGAGACGCCATCACGTGAGGATTTCACACAATCACTCGAAATCTTCCCTGCCGCGAGTTACGCTTACGTCTTGTACGGCATGGGATTTGAAACCAATAAACGGTCAACACGCCGACGGAAAGATGATGAGCAGGCGATGCAATCCATGCTTGCGAATGTTCAGAGCAAAGCGAAACGCTTCACATCGGGCCTGCCCACAAACCGTACACTTATCAATCATATCATTCAGCACGGCCTGAGTAAGGTCTAAAGGAACTCAATCGTGGCTAAGCACTCGCAACTCAATAGCGCCCAGCATAAAAACCTCCGGATCCGCACTGAGAGGAGCGCTGAGCTGGGTGACGCCATGATGGCTTGCCCTATTTTTCCGCAAGAGTTCCGAGACACCCAAGCTTTTTATCCCATTGTTTTTTCGAAAGATGCGCAATCCGGTCTGTTCCGTCCCTTTACGCTCTTTGGCCTTGAGGAAGAAGAAAACCTCTTTTTGTCGGATGCGAGATGGGACGCACCTTACGTTCCGCTTGCTATTCGTATGCAGCCTTTCTTGATCGGCTTTGCTGGACAACCGGGTCCTGAGACCCCCATGGAAGTCCATATCGATCTCGACCATCCGCGGGTGAGTACAGAGCAGGGGGAAGCGCTTTTCCACGAGCACGGTGGAGAAACAGAGTTCCTCGAAGGGATCGCGAGTCTGCTGGGTTCCGTCCACGAAGGCGAACAAACTGTGGCTTCGTTTTCTGCGATGCTCACAGAGCTCGATCTGGTCGAACCATTTACGCTCGATATCACGCTGGATAATGGCGAGTCCGGACGACTGGCAGGCTACTACACCATTGCCGAGGAGCGACTTTACAGTTTAGCGGCGGATGATCTCGGACGCCTTCAAGAAGCAGGAATGCTACAATCCTTGTTCATGGCCGTTGCGTCCCTGTCGCAGTTCTTAAATCTCATCACCCGGAAAAACCGACAAATCGGTAAGGGGGCTTTGTGACGGATCAGCCCCAGCACGGAGGATACTTAAGAGAGTCTGCGTCAGTTGAAGTGATGTCCTACCCAACAGGACAAGCTCTGACTGAAGACATCACGAGCAGAGACAAGCCACTGATTCTCAAAGGATTAATCAGTGACTGGCCTGTCGTGGAAGCTGGGCTTTCGTCGCCTGATGATCTGTTTGCGTATCTTTCGCGCTTCGATAGGGGGGCGATCGTACCCGTTTCAGTGGGTTCACCCGAACTTGATGGCCGCATTTTCTATAATGATCAGTTCAACGCATCGAACGTCGATCATGGGAACTCTCGCCTCTCAGAGGTCCTGCGCCGTGTCGCTGATGCTGCGAACGAAGAGCGAGGACCACTGATCTATCTTGCCTCGGTCGGAGTTGACGATGTGCTACCAGGCTTTCGAGACGAGAATGATGTGCCCTTTGGCGACCTCAATCCACTGGCAAGCATCTGGGTTGGTTCACGCACACGGATCGCTGCGCATAACGACCTTCCACTGAATTTAGCATGCGTAGCGGCGGGCAAGCGACGTTTCACATTGTTCCCACCAGACCAAACGGCCAATCTCTATGTCGGCCCTTTTGAAGTCACGCCTGCCGGTCGTCCCATAAGTCTGGTTGATTTTGTCGATCCTGACTTTGAAACATTCCCTCGATTTGCCGACGCCTTAGATAACGCGATCGTCGCAGATCTCGAACCTGGTGATGCTCTTTTTATTCCTTCCATGTGGTGGCATCACGTGGAGGCGCAGTCGGGCTTCAATATCTTAGTCAACTATTGGTGGCGCACGGTGCCAGCTTATCTGGGTACCCCCCAGGACGTTCTCAATCACGCGATGATGACAATCAGAGACCTTCCGCCAGCTGAGCGAGAGATCTGGCGCGACATTTTTAACCACTATGTCTTTGATGCAGATGAAGAAACAGCTTCGCATATACCGGAACATGCACAAGGACTTTTGGCACCAATCAATGGCGAGACGGCCCGGCGGACACGGTCGTACCTTCTCAGCCGTCTGAACAGATAGGGGCAGGGCAATGAGCGAACAAAAACCAAAAAAGAAAGTCGTGATTGCAGGGGGCGGAACCGCAGGGTGGATGGCAGCAGCCGCCTTGGGTAAAACACTCGAGAAAGTCATCGACTGTGTACTGATTGAATCAGACGCTATCGGAACAGTCGGGGTCGGTGAAGCGACAATACCAACGCTGCTCACTTACAATCGGCTTCTGGGTATCGATGAAACCGAGATGATGAAATCGGTGAGCGGAACGTTTAAGCTCGGCATTGCATTCGAAAACTGGAAAGATCTTGACCATCGTTACATCCATTCCTTTGGCGTCACCGGTAAAGATCACTGGACAGCGGGCTTTCAGCACTTCTGGCGCCGCGGCGTTGATCTAGGCGTCGCAAAGGAATTTGGCGATTACTGTCTCGAGCTCATTGCTGCTGAAGAGGGAAAGTTCGCGCACCTTCCAAAGCTCGGACT
Source organism: uncultured Parvularcula sp. (assembly GCA_963922235.1). Lineage (GTDB taxonomy): Bacteria > Pseudomonadota > Alphaproteobacteria > Caulobacterales > Parvularculaceae > Parvularcula. The sequence goes on from CAWUIJ010000065.1 coordinate 5,825, forward strand.
CAACTACGCGTACCATATCGATTCGTCGGCTTACGCAGCCTTTTTGAGGAAAATGGCCGAAAGTCATGGTGTGGTGCGTCGCGAAGGTAAGATCGCCGAGGTGACTCGCGCGGATGACGGCGACATTGCCAGCCTCACAATGGACAATGGCGATATCATCGAAGGCGATTTGTTCATCGACTGCACGGGATTCAGGGGTCTACTGATCGGTGAAGCACTCGGAGTGGGCTACGATGACTGGACCCACTGGCTGCCTTGCGATCGAGCGATCGCTGTACAAACCGAGTCTGTTCGCGACCCGGTTCCTTACACGCGATCGATCGCGCACCATGCTGGTTGGAGATGGCAAATCCCGCTTCAGCATCGAACTGGTAATGGGATTGTCTTCAGCAGTCGGTACATGAGCGAAGATGAGGGAACACAGTTCCTTCTCTCCCAGCTCGATGGACCGCCTTTGACCGAGCCGCGAGTCATCCGTTTTCGGACTGGTACAAGACGGGCGCACTGGCACCGCAACTGTATCTCTGTTGGACTTTCGTCAGGTTTCATCGAGCCATTGGAGTCGACCAGCATCCACTTGATTCAACGTGCTATTATACGATTGATCGGCATGTTCCCGCATGATCGGGTGAGCCAAGCGGATGTGAATGAATTCAACAATCAGATGCTCTACGAATTTGAGCACGTGCGCGACTTTATCGTGCTTCACTACCATCTCACCAATAGGACCGATACGGAGTTCTGGCGCCATTGCCGGAACATGGAGATACCAGCGGGCCTCCAGCATCGCATGGATTTGTTCCGTGAGACTGGCCGTGTCTTCCGTGCCAATGATGAGCTGTTTGCAGACAATTCATGGGTTCAAGTGATGCTCGGTCAAGGCCTTATGCCGGAGACATATCATCCGATTGCTGACGCCATGCAGGTTGATGAAGTCCGCGGCTTCCTCGATCATATAGACAGCAATGTGAGGAAAACCGTTGCCAGCTTGCCTGCACATAAGGCGTATCTCGACAGCTATTGCCCGTCAGTGATACCGAAGCCAGCTGTACCGGTCGCCGCCGAATAGACTTGGCTCTCCCCATCTGGCGGTACAAGGGCGCGTTCTTTCCCTCTACGGATAGTAGAGGGAAATGACATCATCGAGTGCATCACGGGTGGCTGCTGCGTGGGTTTCGTCCCAAATCTCTTTCTAGACATTGTACCATCCGTACCCATACACTGGATCACCGCCTTCGGGCGGGCTTGTCCAGATGTCGATATAATGCGCCCTGAACGCGTCGTTATCCGCTGGGATGAGATCGCGATATCTGATCAACAGCGTCTCGATCTCCGAGGGCATGCTTAGGCTTTCGCTGTCCATAGCCGCCTTGAGGGCGACCGGACCAACGGGGTGGATACCCAAAAAATGGATCAGGGGAGTGATGTCGGCACCAATCTCACGAGACAAAGCGAGGATACGATTGTCGGTGAGGTCGAGATCAAGCGGGTTCTTATCAATGCCTGCCTCAATATTGTGAGCTCTAATCGAAGTACGAAGCGTGCAGCTTCGCTCAGATTCCATTGTTGGCAGTATCTTCGTCCCATCACGCATGCACCGCTTCTCACCGCAAAGCCGCATAGCGCCTCAATTTTCGCACTTCAGGTTTGAATCCACCTTGGGCCAGCTTTGTTGTCCACGGTTAGAATTGTCGGGGTGGGTGCCGTTTAGAACTGTCGTTTCGGGTTGCTCGCGGCGCAGAGGAGGAGGGCGTGCGCTGACCGCCTCTACGAGTCAGCGCGGCGCCCCCGGCGCGCCCAAGAGATAGACCGCGGCGGTAGCCGCGCTTATAGAAAGCCTGAATTGTTAGGGGCTTTGCTTGATGACCAGAGACGAGTTTGAGAAACTGATGGAACACCTGGCGGAGCAGCGGCTCGACCTGGGCAGTGATTTCCGGCGCCACATAGAGTTCCGTGATTTTTATTCTCTGATCAAAGAAATGGCGCCCGGATACATCGTCCATAGTCGCTAGATTCAGCGTCGAGATAGCGATGACCCTTCAACAGAATATGTTCGTGCAATCCGTCGCGCGCTGCGTGTTTCCACCGACATAGCAGCCGATATTGGTATGCTCGATCTGCTTACGGACTATGAGCACTTGATCGTCGCAGGAATGCAATTTGATGATCTTCCAAAAGAAGACGAGAAAGCCCTTCGGTTGCTTGGAGAAGCTGATCCGTCAGGAGTTCTGCTCGCAGCGTTCTTATCTGTGAAGCATCGCGAACGCTCTCGGGAATATGATGAAAACTACCGTTCCATCGAAGAGCGGCTTCGCTCGATTGAAGGTCGCTTGGATCGAGCGATTGAGGCAGCAGAGGAAAAAAACGATCTCAGCCTAAGAGCTAAGACAGAAAAGCCGCCACGCTCTTGGAGGTGGTTCAAAGGCCTTGGTAAGATTGCACAAGGGACCGCTCTCACTCTCGCGGATTGTGGTCTTGCAGCAGGCCTGATCGTGGTTCCTGTTGCTCCCACCACCCAAACATGGGGTGCTATCATCTCATCAATCACAGGCGTTGGGACCACATTGCATGGCATTGGGGAGTTACGAGGCGAGTGATCAACTGCTGGTCTTACGCTGAAACCTCAGCCCGCTTCTTGCCCGGCGTCCCTGGCGTGCGTCCCGGCTTCTTGCCGGTCTTTTTGTAGCCGTTTTTTCTGTTGGCGCGTTTTATCGTCGGCTCCGGCATCTGGTCCTGCTGCTCTTTCACATAGCGCAGGACGGCGGAAAGGCGCTTGTTCTCGACGATGGACGTATGCATCACTTGTTGCTGGGCGTTGTCGCAGATTGTGTGGGGTAGGGCTTCACCGGCATAGACAACGCTGAAGGTTCCGTCCGCATACTGGTGAATATCCACATGTTTACCGACGAGGCCCTTGGCCGTGCCGTCAGGATCGAGAATGATCTTCTTCCCATCGTAGGTGATGGTAAGCTGGCTGCCGACATAGCGCTGATCCTTGAGGCAGAGGATCTCACGCAGCTGTTTGTCTGATTGCCGTAAGGGCCGATGCAGGTCCTTGTCGTTCGCCGGACGGCGGGCAAACTTCGCGTTGAAGCGCTCCACAAGGCCTGGGAGGAACGCGTTCGCTTCATCGATCGTCGAGATGTCTTCGGCCCGCAAAGCCTAGACCAACCTGTCCTGCAGGGTCCTGTTGGCGCGCTCGACCCGGCCCTTGGCTTGGCTGGTGTCGGCGCAGAAGATCTCGATCTGTAGCTCCGCCAAAGTCCGTCCGAACTGCGTCATCGTCTCGCCGAAGCGCTTGGATGGTCTGTTCAACTTAAAGACGGAATGCTTGTCACTGTAGAGGGCGAGAGGCCATCCGTTGTCGGATAGATAGACTTCAAGCGCCTCAAAATAGCTGAACGTGCTCTCTGCCTCGCAGAACCAAAGCTTGTGCAGCCTGCTGGTAGCATCATCAATGAAGACAAGAAGCGAGCAGGGATCGCCGCGCTCTTCGAACCATCGGTACTCGGAACCATCGATCTGAACAAGCTCGCCCACATGCTCGCGGCGAAGGCGCGGCTGCTTGACCCGCCTACGTTCCTTGCGGGACATCCAGAGACCATCGCTGATCATCCATTGACGGAGCGTCTCACGGGCCCACCTTGAAACAGTGCACCTCCTCCAGCGACTCCGCGGCAAGCGTCGGCCTATAATCCGCATACTTCTCACGGATCACCCCAAGCGCCCATTCCTGAACCCGAGGCGCGATCTTCCGGTTCGACGGCCGACTGCGAAGTTTGTGCGCCAGCCCCGACGGGCCTTCCTCAGCCATCCGCTTCTTCAGCCGCTGAACCTGGCGCACGGACAATCCTAGCACTCCGGCAGCCCGTCGCGCCGTCAGCGAACCATCCTCCACCTGCGCCACCACCGCGACACGCTTCAGCTCCCGCTCACTCATCACCGCCGTCCACGCCATGTCCCTGAAGCCCCTCGAGAAAAGGCCCCAAAGTGACACTTCTATCTAGCTAAACCATGACATTCTTACTCGGCCGCCACACGATTTTGTTAAAGCAAAGTAGAAGTGCGTTAGGCTGAGCAAAATAGAGATGCGACGGTGTTCTTTCTCTATTCATGGTAGGGTACTTCGGCGTCTCCTTCTTGTCCATGCGTAGCCGTCAGGGGCGCGGCTCGGCCCACCAAAAGGCCGAGAGCCGCGACCCACGGCGATGGGTACGGAGAACCCCGTCGCGAAGCGGCGCTCTTACAGAATCTCAAGTCAGGTCTTCCGTAAGATGCGCAGGTGCGGTGTCTCGGATATACGCCTTCAGCTCTTTCATTCTGCAGTAGCCGATTTCTGCCGGATCAAGGCGCAAGGCCCACTCCCGTTTGCTTCCGTCCTTGATGAAGAGCACACCTGTCCAGGTGTATATCTTGGTCGCGTCGGACCAATTGATCCGCTCGTTGGTATCCGTCGTGACACCCCCACGATCAAACACCGCCAAGGGTGGGCGGGTATTGAGGCGGCGAGCATACCAAACAATACCGTATACCGCAGCGATGGCAGTAGCGGCGCAGAAAATTGCCAAAGTCCAGTCGATGAAGGCTGTCGCGGTCACAGCACGAAGATAAGCTGCTTTCCCGAGTCTCCAACCGAAGTATCCTACGATGGCGATAGCGCCATACAAGAATATTTTCGTCTGCCTAACGACGAAACGGTCCGTCATGGTGTCTTCACAAACATATTCTTCCCCAGTCCGCGTCTTTTGGGGGTTCGCTTGCTGCGTGTCACCTGGCGTTGTTTTTGCTGCTCGGCGATCATCTCTAGGACGGGGCCGAGGCGTTTGTTCTCGACGATGGCAGCGCGGTTGATCTCGCGGATCTTATCGAAGGTTCGGTACGGCAAGGACACGCCTTCATACTCAATCTCGAGGCGTCCATCGGGATAGTCGCAGACCGTCACCCGCTTGCGGGGCAAGTTCTTCGTGATCTCGCTTTCTTCGAGGATAAACATCACCTTGTCGTAGAGCAGGGTGAGGCTGTGAGAGACCGTACGCTCAGACTTCACGCACATTGCGCCGTCTAAGGCCTCGTGCGGGGCGAGGGGACGGTGCATGTCCTTGGGGTTCTTCGCAGGCTTTTCGAACCGGCTGTTGTAGTCGGCAGTGAAGGCCTCAGCGAACGTGTTAGCGTCCTCAGTCGTGGAAATGTTACGCAGGCGCAGTTCCTTGACCAGCCTGTCTTGCAAAGTCCGATTGGCTCGTTCCACGCGGCCTTTGGCCTGGGGTGTGTTCGCGCATGTCCTTGCCCCTTTCCGAAAAGCCTTAGAATCTCACCGAATTCGGAAAGGCGTTTCAAGAAAGCGTTTTCGGAAGTTGGCGGGGGACCTGTGGATCATTTCAGCGGGGCTCGGAGCACATTCCAACAAACGTTGGTTTGTGAATCGCATAGCGTGGCTCTATGAGCACACGGCGATCCATACACAGGAAGGCCTACCTAGAGTTCGTATGCACATAAATGACAAGAATGTGGTCGGCTTACGGATCAATTTGCTCGACTTGCCGCCGAAATCGTAACGATGCCGACGATGATGAGGGCCACGCCGATGAGCTTTGGAATGGTTAAAGTCTCGCGAAGAAAGATAGGCCCCGTCAGAGTAATGACAAAAAGTGCCCCTGACGTGACCCAGGCATAGGCCATTGAGAGATCGATGGTCCGCAAAGAGGCGACATAAGCAAGGAGCAATGTCGCCCCGCCCACGACGGCAATCCAGAGATTCGGTGAGGTGAGAGCGTAAAGCGCAAGCCCTGATGGTGGTAGGTCCTTGGGAAGACCTGCCATCATCCGTTTCAGGAAGATGTTGGTGGTGACATTACCTAGGACTGCGATGCCGAGAAGAATGAGCGGGTTCATTCTGTACCTTTGTTGATTAGCGCGGCGAGGCGGGCGCTGTTGATAAGCGGAGCAATGGTGCTGGCGGCCAAAATGGCGACGAAAGGCGCGCTCGCCATGTGATAACGGTCCCCACCGACGATGATCGCGTGGACGGCAACGTTGTAGGCCCAGAGAACAAGTGGCGGACTGATCAGAACCATCGCGCCACTGACGATCGATGATGTCTGAAAGGCTTTCCTGACAAACTGACCCGCGCAGACGAGCGTCAAGGCAAACATCCCCAGCCAATAAATCGACGCGATGCCCTTCAACGGAGCATTGGCGAATGAACCGAAACGATTGGTGATGCCAGGCCGGTTCCAGGCGACAGCCCAGGTCTCTCTTTGGTGAGTGAGCCATAATTTCTTCAAAACCAGTCCCATGGCCTCAAGCGGATGGGACGTCACAAACGAGACGGCACGTTCTTTGAGGATATGCTCCCGCTCGATCTCGCCAAGACCAACGATATCTGGAGGCAGCGGCATGTATCCGCCCGTCGATTCTGGATTGTTCCCCATCCAAAGGTTTGTGCCGCCATTTGTTGAAATGAGCACGGGTCCGCCCACCACGTCTGCGTTTCGCATCGTCCACGGCGAGATGAGAAGCCCCATGCAAAGGGCTGCGACTGTGCCCATGGAGGCCAATCGCTTCCACTCTGAGGGCGTTTTGATCAGATCACAAACGAGCAAGATCGGGAGGATGAGAAGCGCGGTTGGGCGGATCAGGCAGGCCAGCGCGAACAGCGAACCAGAGGCAATGCTGTTCCGCCAAAATGATCCGGCGCCGGGTTTGTAAGCCAGGATAGCAGCGCCTGCCACACTGATGTAATGCACTTCACTGGCAAGGATAGAGGTTCCAACAATAAGCGTCGGCCAGAAGGCGAAGAGCGTACCCGTCAAAAGACCCGTGACATCGCCAAACCAACGTCTGCCGAGAAACGCATAAATCGGAATGGCAAAGATCCCGATGATGAGATTGACGATCTTGAAACTGAGAAGACTGTCGCCAAACACTTTGATGCCGAGGGCATACAAAAAGGATGTTCCGGGTGCCCAATAAGCAAACGGGTCTCCGAGATTGACGGCATATTCTCCGTGGAGGGCAAGATTGCGCGAGGTGGCTTGGTAAATTGTGCCATCAGAAAGCGCATCCGTACCAACCAAAAGCGCCCATATGAGCCGGATGCCTGCGCCCATTGCGGTGATGACAGCGACCCGGCGGCTAAAGTCAGCCCCGCTCCACCATGTCAAAAGCGCATCAATCTTCTTCATAAGGGCCCTGCCGCAAAGAGAGAAAGTCCACATAAGAGTGCGCAAACATAACTGTGGCGATCCTTCACTGCAAAAACGATCGGATCATCATTAAGCTCTTTACGGTGGGCAATCGTCCAAAGTCGACCAGTCCAATAAATCAGTGTCAGGCTGACGCCCCATAGAAAAACCGGGCGCGCGTAGAGTTCAGCCACATCTTCAGACGTCGTGTACAGACTTAACACGATGACGGAGATATAGGTCACCGCAGTACCAATGCTCAAAATGACGGCGCCGTCACCTGATCTGTATCCACGGCCGGGAATGCAATCTTCCTCTGGTGCATCAGAGGCATCAATCTCGACATAGCGTTTTGCTAGTGCCAGGCCCAAGAAGAAGAAGATACAGAAGGCGATAAGCCAATCTGACACCAGAATATTTGTTGCAACGCCGCCGAGAAAAACACGGTAGGCAAACAATCCACCGAGCGCGATTGCATCGAGCAATAGCTTTCGTTTGAGGACGAATGAATAGCCCAGTGTCAGAACCACATACCCATAGAGAGTTGCCAGGAGGATCAGGCCGCCAGTGATCAGCGCGATCATGGAAGCGGCCGCTATCAATGCAATGGATAACGCTAGCGCCCTCGCAATAGGGAACTGACCTGACGCGATGGGCCGGTTTTTCTTGGAACGATGTTTTCGATCGGCCTCGAGATCAAGAATATCGTTCCAGATATAGGTGCCGGATGCACAAAGCGACATCGCCACCATAATGGCGAAAGCCGAAAAGAAGACAGCTGGTTCAATAACCTGATGGCTGAGGACTGCGGGAACAAAAACAAGGACGTTCTTGATCCATTGATGGACCCGCATCGATTTGATCGCTGCGCGTGCGCCGCCTTTTGGACAACCGATATGTTTCTCGACAGGAACGCCATCTGCAAGATCCTTGGCCGCGTCATGGTTGGGCGCAACGACGATCGCGCGACCTGCCTTTTTCCAAATGGGCCGATCGGCTGGGCTGTCGCCAATATAGTCAAACGCCGAAGCGCCTGTCCTTTCGAGCGCATCTTTTTCGATGGCCTCGAGCTTGGTCGATCCTTTGAGATTGGTGTTTTGATCCGAAGCAAGCACCGCGTCGAAGAAACCGGCTTGCTTAGCGGCATAGTCCGCCACCGCTCGTGTCGCGGCTGTCGCGAGGATCAACGGTCGCTTGTCTTTCTCGGCTTCGAGGAATGTGACAACGTCTTCGTTCACATGGAGTATCGGCGGCCGCTCACTCATCGCGTCCGAAACCGCCGACTTGATCGCTTGGCGGCCTTTGCGTGCGGCCAAGGCTACATGAACCAGCGCCTTAGGGTTGTCGCGCGCAACGCTCGCGACGCCTTCCCAAAAGGTGTCAGTTGTTGAGAATGTCCCGTCTAGGTCAACGTAAAGAGGGCTGGCCGTCACCTCGAATGCCATGTTCAAACCTAAGTCCCATAGGTCGGCAACGCAAAGGTCCCCTGAAACCCGTCGCTCGCCACCCCAAAACCCCAAAGAAGCCTCACGTCGACGCCACACCTAGAGTAGGAGAGTTAGCGTTCAGTTTCGCATCAATTTGCCGAGCCAGTCCAATGGATCCTTTTCGTCCAAGGTGTCATTGCGAACCAGGCCGCAGAGTTCTTTTTGGGTTGGTCGGGCTTACGCCGCCACGGTCTCAGCAGTCTCCAGCACCGACAATCCCAAGGGGCCTGTCGCGCCGTCAGCGAGCCATCCTCAACCTGCGGCACCGCCGTGCTGTGACCCCCGACGTTCACAGCACAATGGCTGGAGCGGAACGTCGACGGATGATGTCCAAGCCATCGCATGTGCACCGCTTCTCACCGCAAAGCCGCATAGCGCCTAGAAATTCGCACTTCAGATTTGAAACCACCCCGCCACACGATTTTAACTGCACAATTTAGATTGTCGCAAACAAAATGCTTTTCATGCCTAGAAGTGTCGTTCCGCTCTTTTTCGACCAACAAGAATTTGAAATGTAAGCAACCGCTATCGCTGACAGACCGACACTGGAAAAACTGGTCTAAGGCTAACTGGCTGCTGATTGCTGCTCGCCAGCATGGCGGATAAAGCGGTTCAAGACATCTTTG